>JAEEYN010000066.1 GCA_016288175.1 Bacillota bacterium
CTTGTGCTTCGCTCTCTCAAGCGAGCTCGACTATTATACCTCGCCCCTCCCCTTTTGTCAAGCTTTTTTTCTATTTATTTTTTCGTCCTGCTTTTCTTTCGTTTTTTCCATATCCCGATTGACTTTTTCGCGTCATTATCCCCCGTTTTATGCCACTTTCCCTCCGCAATATTTTTTCTATTTTGTTGGATATTCGCTGATCTGTGCAACCTTCCGCGGCTCTTGAGCGTTATATTACGCCCGATCAGCGTCCGTCATTACGGCAAAACACCTCATCCGTCAGCCTTCGCCTGCCGCCTTCCCTCGTCGTCGCGTACTCCATATCCCTCGCTCCCGCGCAAGCGCACGAGCTCACTCATTCCGTCGCTCCTCATCTCCGCAAAAGATCTCGCTCTGGTTTTCTGTTCGGTTGTAAACGCCCTCACGACGGTTCGCTGTCGCTGCCACTCCGCTGCGGTCGTTTCAAAACGGAAGGCATAAAAAAGGGATCGCCGAAGCGATCCCAACCTTAACTCATAACTCTAAACTGTAAACTCTCAGCTCGTCTTACTCGCCGTAAACGCGGGCTTCCTCCTCGCCGGAGAGGACGCGGATCGCGCCGCCGGCGAGCGCTTCAAGCTCGCTTTCGCCGGGATAGACCACGACGGGGGCGATAAAGGAAACCATTTCCTTAATATAGTTGCAGAGGGGCTTAGAATACGCAAGGCCGCCGGTGAGGATGATCGCCTCCGCGGTGCCCTTCAAAACGGTCGCCATCTCTCCGATCGTCTTCGCGACGTTATAGCCGAGGGCTTCGAAGACCATCTTTGCCTTCTCATCGCCGGCGAGCATTGCGCGCTCGACGTCGAGAGCGGAGTTGGTTCCCATGTGCGCGACAAAGCCGCCCGCCTTGGAGCAGAAGCCGTAGAGCTGTTCCTTGGTGTACTTTCCGCTGTAGACCATATCGAGAACGATCTTCACGGGGATGCCGCCGGTACGCTCCGGGCTGAAGGGACCTTCGCCCGCGATGCCGTCGTTGACGTCGATAACAACGCCCTTTTCATGCGCGCCGACGCTGATGCCGCCGCCCATATGCGCAACGATCAGGTTGACGTCGTTATACTTTTTGCCGTGCTCCTTGCAGTACATGCGTGCGCTCGCCTTCTGGTTGAGGCAGTGGAAAACGCAGGTGCGCTCGACGTCCGGGAGGCCGGTGACCTTCGCGATCTCGTTTCGCTCATCGACGACGACGGGATCCGCGATGAAGCAGGGCTTGCCGTATTCGTCGCCGAGCTGGCGGGCGAAGATGCCGCCGAGGGCGGATGCGTGGCGCTGCGCGGAGGGAAGGGTCTTGAGATCGTTCAGAAGGGTATCGTTGACGGTGTATACGCCGCTCTTCATGGGCTTCACGATGCCGCCCCTGCCGATGAACGCATCGACGGTACGGAGGTCGACATTATGCTCCTTGAGAAGGTTCTTGATGAGCTCCATGCGCATGGGCGCCTGCGCGATGATGGTCGGGCACTTTGCGAGCTCCTCCGCGGTGTGGCGGACGACGCCTTCGAATACCTTGATCTCGCCGTCGTAAACGCCGACTTTGGTGGAGGTCGAACCGGGATTGATCGCAAGGATCCTGTATTGCTTTGCCATTGTGTTTCTCCCTTCGTGGAAAATATTGCACCGCAGAGCGGCGGTATTGCTTAACATTCTTAATTATAAAAGATTAGTTTCCGAAGTGCAAGTATATTCAGGTTTTTGCATTCCGCTGCAATTGCGGTTTTTGCGTTCCGTTTCCGCTCTTGCAAATTTCAAAATAATATGGTAAAATAATAAATTAGATTATTGTCCATCAAAGGAGTTGGTAATTTCGTGGACGACAGTAGTATATGGCGATGCGTGTCCGCTGCGCCAAACGCGGTCAACGCGGGTATAGCGGACGGAATCAATTTCGGCGTGATCGCTGTTTACATTATTCTTATTGTGCTTCTCATCGCCGGCGGCGCTTATTTCGCATCCTGCGAAACGGCCCTCGCCTCCGTCAACAAGATCCGCATGAAATCCTACGCGGAGGACGGCAACAAAAAAGCGCAGTATGTAATGTACATTTTAAACAATTTCGATAAAGCGCTTTCAACGATCCTGATCGGCAACAACATAATGCATATCGCCTGCGCCGCGATCGCCACCCTTTTAACAAGGCAGTTTTTCCGCGGAAGCAGTTTTCTTGATATCGCCCTCGTCGCTTCCACCGTGCTGACGACGATGGTCGTGTTTCTTGTTGCCGAGATGATCCCGAAATACAGGGCAAAAGCAGCGAGCGAGCATTACGCGCTGCGCTGCGGCAAGTCCCTCTATATTTTAATGAAGATCCTCACTCCCCTCTCCGCCGTGTTCACCTGGATCAGCACCGGTCTTCACAACCTCTTTTTCCGGAAGAAGAAGAGCGAGCCGAGCGTTACGGAGGAGGATCTGACCGACGTCATCGAATCCTTCAAGGATGAACGCGAGGAGGACGGCGAGGCCGAGACCGAAACAGCAAAGCTGATGGTCAGCGCGCTGCATTTCGGTTTAAAAACCGCAGGTGAATCGATGACGCCCTGGGAGAAGGTGGAGACCCTCGATTCCGCGATGGAGATCCGCGAAATCTACGAGCGGGTGCAGGAGACCAACCATTCCCGTTTCCCGATGATGAACGCGAAGGGCCGCGTCGTCGGCGTTCTGAATATCCGCCCGTTTTTGAAGGCCTATATGAAGGACGGCGAGGAAACGGAGCTCATCGACCTCATCGATACGCCGCTGTTCGTTCGCCCGGATATGCCGGTGGACGAGCTCCTTTCCGAAATGAGCCACAGCAAGATCCATCTTGCCTTCGTTTCGGACCAAGGCCAGGTCGTCGGCATCATCACGATCGAGGATATCCTCGAGGAGCTCGTCGGCGAGATCTTCGATGAATCCGATTCGGAAGAGCCCGCCGAACCCGCGGAAGGAGGTGCGACGGCATGAGCTGGATCTTCTACGTCATCGCGCTGATCGTGCTCGTTTGCTTCTCCGCCTTCTTTTCCGGCTCGGAGATCGCCTATTCCTCCGTCAACCCGATGCGCCTCAAACGCATCCATGAAGAGACCGGCTCGCGAAAAGCCCGCCGCGCGCTCTATATTTCCGACCATTTCGACAGGGCGCTTTCAAGCATCCTGATCGGCAACAACCTCGTCAACCTCGCGGCGTCCACGATCAGCACCCAGCTTTTCATTAAGCTGCTTGCGGACAGCGGTATCGTCGGCGAAAACGCCTCAGCCGCGATCTCCACGGCGGCGATCACGGTCTTCGTTCTGATCTTCGGCGAAACGATGCCGAAGCTTGCCGCGAAGGGCGACCCGGAGGATTTCTCCATGACGGTCTCCCGCCCCCTGCGCGGGTTCATGATAATCTTCAAGCCCGTTGTCTCCGTCGTGATGAAGATCGTCGGGGGCCTTTCCAAACACTGGAAAACGGAGGAGGACGACGACGCAGTCACCGAGGACGATCTTTCCGAAATGATCGACACCGTTGAGGACGAGGGCGTTATCGACGAAGACACGAGCGAGCTTCTGCAGTCCGCGCTGGATTTCCCGGATATCGCGGTCTATGAGATCATCACCCCGCGCGTGGATATGGTCGCGATCGACGCCGACGACAGCCGCGAGGAGATCATGGCGACGATCGAAAGCTCCGCCTATTCCCGCATCCCGGTCTATGAGGACAGCATCGACAACATCATCGGCATACTGCACCTCAACACCTTCCTTAAAGCGGTCGCCGCGGGCGGCGAATTCAACGTCCGCAATTACCTGCTGCCCGTGATGTACCTTCACAAGACAACGATCCTTCCGCAGGCGCTCCGCGAGCTGCGCGAAAAGAAGCTCCACCTTGCGATCGTGACCGACGAATACGGCGGAACGATGGGTCTTGTGACGATGGAGGACATCCTCGAACAGCTAGTCGGCGACATCTGGGACGAAAGCGATGAGATCGAGGACGAGGTCACCGAGATCGGCGAAGACCTCTATGAAGTCGACGGCGATATGCGCATCTACGATTTCCTCGAGGAATTCGGGATCGACGGCGATGATTTCGACGACGACAACGCGACCGTCGGCGGTTTCGCGATCGAGCAGCTCGGCGGCTACCCCGCCAAAGGGCAGAGCTTCGATTTCGAGAACCTGACAATTACGATCAAGGCCTTGCAGAACCTCCGCGTCACGCGGCTGATCGTTAAGGTCAACCCGAAGCCCGAGCCGGAGGATGAGGACGAGATCGACTGGGAGGGCAAGGACGACGAGGACGAGGAGAAGGATTGATGTTTTTTCCTTGATCCGGGCAGCAAACGTCGGCACTGCGTTGCTCCGGCTTGGTTTTTACCGCTTCGTCCCGCCGGTCATCGTTCTCCGAGTTTATGCTCGTGGCATGAATTCGTCGTCGCAAGCTCTGTATCTTTCGCTCTAGCGCAAGCGCACGAGCTCACTCGCTCCGCTGCTCCTCCTCTCCGAAAAAGGCCGCGCTCGGGTTTTCTGCTCGGTTGTAAACGCGCTCGCAACGAAAACCTTTCGCTACCACCCTTTTTCGGGTAAATACAGCTTCGCTGCGGGCGTGTCGTTACGGCTTGAGCAATCGTGGTTCGGCGCCTGGCGCGGCGCCGCGCGCTGACCCGCTGCGGGCTCGCTTCGCCAAAGGCTCGATTCGCATGCCAACTTCCCCTCAAGGCGAAGGCTTTTCAATGCGCTGAACAGCCAACGGGCTCGCTGCACCCGCCGTCAGCCCCCGGATGACGGAGTGTTTATAGTATCGCTTTATTATTATCTTTATTATAATTATATTATTGTGTAGGATTTTCCGACACTTACTGTAGGATTTTCCGACACCCCCTGTAGGTTTTTCCGACACCCCTGTAGGATTTTCCGACACTCAAGCGGCGGAACAAAAGCAAAGATTATTATGAATGCAGAGATCGATATTTCCAATGTCATACTGAAGACCGAACGCCTGACCCTCCGCCCGTGGCGGCATGAGGATCTCGACGATTTTTATGAATACGCGCGCGTGGACGGCGTCGGGCAGATGGCGGGCTGGCTCCCGCACGAGAGCCGCGAAGTCTCCGCCGTGATCCTCGCCCGCTTCATCAGCGGGAAAAAGACCTTCGCGATCGAGTATAACGGCAAGGCCATCGGCTCACTCGGCGTTGAAAAATACGACGAGAATGTTTATCCCGAATTCAACGAAAAGCGCTGCCGCGAAATCGGGTTCGTGCTTTCAAAGGACTATTGGGGCCGCGGATTCATGCCGGAGGCCGTGAACGAGGTCCTGCGCTGGCTTTTCGAGGATATGGAGCTGGACGCGGTCTTCTGCGGGCATTTCAAAACAAATTCGCAGTCCGCCCGCGTGCAGGAAAAATGCGGCTTCCGCCATCACTCCTTCGGCACATACCAAACGCAGTTCGGCGCCATGGTGGAGGACGAAAGGAACTATTTGACCCGCGGGGATTGGCTTGCGCGTAGGTGACAGCATTTAAATCGAATACCCAAAACAGAAAACGGACGCTTTGCCGCGCTTCTCCTGACATACTCGCAAACCTTCCGCCGAAGCGTGAATACACTTTTAACCCGTATACAAGCAAACCGCCGTTCATCCTGAGCGGCGGTTTTAGTATCAACATATTATTAACTGCATATTGTCGGGGCGTATTTCATCCGCCCGCCGGCCGGAGTCTATACTTCTTAAGCGTATTATTTGAATTTCAGCGTTTTTATGTTATA
>JAEEYN010000067.1 GCA_016288175.1 Bacillota bacterium
CGATGGAGAAGAACAGCGGCAGCTGGTCGAGCTTTTTTGTGATGCCGACCGCGGCGACGGCGGCGCTGCCGTATTTCGAAACGAAGCGGAGCTGCGCGGAGACCGCGACGACGGTCAGCATATACTGCAGGGCGGAGGGCAGGCCGATCTTCAGAACCTGCGCCGCGTGCTTTCCGCCATGGCGAAGAAGGCGGGGATCGACGGAATTTGCCGTCCCCGAACGGTTTTTGCGGAGGCAGATGAGGAAATAGCCAAGACCGATGCAGTTCGAAAGCGCTGTTGCCGCGCCTGCGCCGGCGGCGCCCATATTGAGGCCGAAGGGCAGCACGAAGATCGGGTCGAGGATGATATTGACAACGCAGCCGACAGTGACGCCGATGCTCGCACCGACGGAGGAACCCTCTGCGCGGATGAGATTCGCCATCAGCGTCGTCAGGACCGTCGGAGCGGCGCCGAGAACGACGGAATAGAAGAGGTAGCCCTTCGCGTATTCAAAGGAAGCTTCCTTCGCGCCGCAGAGCCGCAGTATCGGGCCGGAAAGCACGCCGACGAGGACGCCGAAAACGACGGCCGAGATAAGGCCGCTGTAAAAACAGAAGCTCGAGACCTGCTTCGCCTCATCCGGCTGCTTCAGGCCGAGTTTCCTTGCGATGAGGCTCGCGCCGCCGATGCCGAAAAGGTTCGAAAGCGCCGTCAAAAGCAGGAAAACCGCGCCGGCGACGGTGACGGCGGCGGTCTGGTCCGGATCGTTGAGCCTGCCGACGAAGAAGGTGTCCGCAAGGGAATAGAGGAGCGACACCATCTGGCTCGCGATGGCGGGAAGGATCTGCAGCAACACTGCCCGCTTTACCGGCAGGCTTTCGAATATTTCTGTTCTTGTTCGGCCTTTTTTCATTTATTGACCGGGATTCTGAAGATCAATCGTTTTCGGCAAAAGCGCCGCCGATCGAGATCACGATGATGAAGCCCTGCTCGTTATCGCCGCCGATATCGACCTTCGCGCTCTGCGGGATGCAGTTCGGAACGGGGATGCTGGTGGTCTCGCCATCCGACTTCGGAACGAAATAAACGAGGCAGCAGCGCTCCGGGATCGAATCCGGATAAACGACGTCGATATTCGCTTCGCCGCCTTCGCCTTCGGTCAAAAGGAGCATCCCGTTTTCGGCGGAATACTGCCGGATATGTTCGACGAATTCTTCATAGGTCATCCCGAGCGCGCTGACGGCTTTTGCGAGCGGGATCCCGAGGTAGCGGAAATGCCAAGGCTCGTAGGCAACGTGGGTGATCTCCTCGCTGCCGACGGGGTAGCGGAGGATGAAACCGTAATCGGCGCAGTGCCGCTTTGCCCAACCGAAAGCTTCGTGATTGATGAGCGCGACGCGTTCGCCACCCTTGCTCATCGTCGAAAGATCGACGGCAAGGCCGGTATGGTGTTCGCTGAAGCCGGGATCGGCAACGTAGATGCGGGCCATCTCCTCGCCGTGATTCCGAACGTATTCTTCATACACCCGCTGTTGATATTCAAACGTGCGGTATGCGCTCGTGACAAGAAGTTTGTCGCCTCCGCTTGCTTCATAGAACCCTTCCGCAAACAGATTCAGCATCGTGACGGCTTGGGGCAGGAGCGCGTGATCGTTCCGCGTCAGAAGCAGCTTGGCGACCGTGTTGCCGTGGAGGGGAATCACATTTTCGCCCGCATCATCCACGTGTTCGTAGGGATGATCGTAATTGACGAGCACGAACAGGCCGTCGCTCGCCTCGTCGGAGCTGACGGTGATATGAAGGAAGGGTTCCGGCGTCGGCTCCGGCGTGGGTTCGGGCGTCGGAACGGGCGTCGGCTCGGGAGTGGGAACAGCCGTCGGCGCCGGGGAAGGCGCGGCGGTGGGACCTGATTGCGCTTCCTGCTCCGGGACGGGTCTCGCGCAGGCGAAAACCGAAAGAAGCAGCGCGGCGGCAAGCAGGAGGATCATTGAATTGTATGAAAGTTTACGCGTCATTTATTGCGATCGGAGCGAAAAAACGGATCAAAGCCTCGCAACGCCGCTTCTTCTTGCGGCTTCGGCAACGGCCTTTGCGACGGCGGGACCGACGCGCTTATCGAAGGCCTGCGGGATGATATAATCCTCGGAAAGCTCCTCGTCGGAGATCAGGCTCGCGAGCGCTTCCGCCGCGGCGATCTTCATCGCATCGTTGATATCCCTTGCGCGAACGTCGAAAGCGCCGCGGAAGATGCCGGGGAAGGCGAGAACGTTGTTTATCTGGTTCGGATAATCGCTCCTGCCGGTCGCGATGATCCTTGCGCCGCCCGCCTTCGCGTCGTCGGGGAAGATCTCCGGCGTCGGGTTCGCGCAGGCGAAGACGATCGCGTCTTTTGCCATGGTCTTTACCATATCCACGGAAACGGTGTTCGGGGCGGAAACGCCGATGAACACATCCGCGCCGACGAGCGCGTCGGCGAGGCTGCCCTGCTTCTTTTCGAGGTTGGTGACCTTCGCCATTTCGTCCTTCACGGGGTTCATGCCCTTTTCGCGGCCGGCGTAGATGATGCCTGTGCGGTCGCAGAGGGTGATGTGCTTTACGCCGCGGGAAAGGAGCAGCCGGGCGATGGAGATGCTTGCCGCGCCGGCGCCGTTGATGACGATTTTGACCTCGTCCATTTTCTTTCCGACGAGGCGCAGCGCGTTCGTAAGGCCCGCGAGGGTGATGACGGCGGTGCCATGCTGGTCGTCGTGGAAGATCGGGATATCGCAGATCTCCTTGAGCCTTTTTTCGATCTCGAAGCAGC
>JAEEYN010000068.1 GCA_016288175.1 Bacillota bacterium
GGCTTCTCGGAATGAAGAAGACCATGGGTATATGCCTTTGCGATAAGGTCATACATAAGAGTAAGGCTTGCGCTGCCGCCGGCGAAAACCTGCTCGAATTTAACGCCGAGCAGTTCGGCAAAGAGACGGCGGGCAGCGGGAAGACCCATAAGTTCGCCGTAGTTGCGCGCTTCAACGCCGTCAAGCTTGGTCTCGCTCGGGTCGATGTGCATGTTCAGAAGATCCATCGAAAGATCGAGCTGTTCACGGCCTGGCTTACCTCTCGACATGTCGAGATGAAGGTTTTGAGCTTTGCAGTTTTCGTAATCTTTAAGAGCTGCCTGATAAAAGGCCTGGAGTTGATCGCGGGACATTTCCGTAAGTTTCATAAGGTACCCTCCAAATAGCTTCTTTTTGGGCTTCAACCTTATTAATTATAGACCCGACGAGTGCTTATGTCAAACTATATATTAGAAAATTTCCTTGATATTGGGAATAAATCAACTATGCTTTTTGCCCTGAAAATGGTATAATCGAAAAGGAGAAACGCCTGCTTTCGCAGGGCATAACCAGGAGGTGCGCAATGGATATTGAAACCAAAATCGAAGCATTGAAGAAAATGATCGCCGAAAGCGGAAAGATCGTCTTCCTCGGCGGCGCGGGAGTTTCATGCGAAAGCGGGATCCCGGATTTCCGCAGCGATAACGGGATATTCAAAGCGATCCGGGAATTCGGTTATCCGCCGGAAGAACTGCTTTCCCACAGCTTTTTCGTTCGAAAACCCGAAGTGTTCTTTAAGTACTATAAGACCCTTTTGATGTCCACCGATGCAAAGCCAAATAATGCGCATCTCGCGCTTGCGGAGCTTGAAAAACGCGGCAAGCTGACGGCGGTCATTACGCAGAACATCGACGGACTTCACCAGATGGCGGGCAGCAAAAAGGTTTACGAGCTTCACGGCTCGATCCACCGCAACTACTGCATGAAATGCCATCGCTTTTTCGACGCGCAGTATGTGCATGACCATGAAGGCGTTCCCTATTGCCCCTGCGGAGGAATGATCAAGCCCGATGTGGTGCTTTATGAAGAATCGCTTGATGAAGACTGCATCATGGGCGCTGTAACGCAGGTCATGCGTGCGGATATGCTGATCGTCGGCGGAACATCGCTGCAGGTCTACCCCGCTGCCGGACTGATAAATTATTATCGCGGCGACAGGCTTGTTTTGATCAACAAGAGTTCAACGCCGTATGATAATTACGCAAATCTCGTGATCAACGAATCGATAGGCACCGTCCTTTCAAAAGCAGTGTTTGAATGACATATCTGAAAAAGAAAAAGCAGCGTTAACAAAACGCTGCTTTTGGTTTTTGGAAAGATCAGCTTTCGTTCTTCACCTTTGCGAAGATCATTTTCCCGGCTGAAGTCTGCAGGACGCTTGTGACCGTTGCGGTGACCGTCTGACCGACATAGTTCCGCCCGCCTTCGACAACGATCATCGTTCCGTCTTCAAAGTACGCAACGCCCTGAGTGGCTTCCTTGCCTTCTTTGATGATCGTTATCACAATATCCTCACCCGCCGTAACATTGATCCTCAGTGCATTGGCAAGGTCGTTGATATTGAAAACGGAGATCCTGTTGACTGATGCTGCTTTGTTGAGATTATAGTCGTTGGTGATGATGCAGGCGCTCTTTTCGTGCGCATAGCGCATGAGTTTTGCATCGACGTCGGTGAGGTCGGAATAATCAAGATCGTCTATCACGATCGGATCGCCGCTCTCATCGTCTACGATCCTGTTCAGCAGGTCGAGGCCTCTTCTGCCGCGCGCGCGCTTTATCGGATCGGAACTATCGGCGATGAGACGAAGCTCATCAAGCACGAACTGCGGGATGATCACGCTGCCTTCGATGATCCCGGTTTTGAAAACGTCAAAGAATCGCCCGTCGATGATCGCGGAAGTATCGAGCACTTTGCTGACGGCGGAAGCGGTCCCCTGCTTTTCGGCGGATTTGAACCAGCGTGGCAGCGAGATCTCGCGGATCCTTCTTGTTGGGATAAGCCATCCGATCGATCCGAGAACAAGATAAAGCAGTATGCAGAGAATTACGCCGATGACCTTCGGCTCGATTTTCAGAACAAGAGTGCTGAGCAGGAAAGCGATCACAAAGCCGATAATGAGGCCGATCGCCCCGACAAAGATCTTCGGAAGCGGCACCTCGCTGAAACGGCCGACGAGCTTTGAAGAGATTTTCTTGTATGATTTGATAAGCGCCGGTGCCAGGAGAAAACCGATGAACCCGAACAGCAGTATCAGAGCGGGGTACATAACATAGGGAAGCCAAAGCAGAACCTTTTCATCGATCGAGGCAACTGCTTTGCTTCCGAGAACTGCTTCAGCTATGAATGCGCCGATAACGGCGAAAACAACAGCTATTATGAATCTTGTTATCTTCCTGCTCAATACTGCTCTGTTATCGGTATCAAACGATTATGTCCTTATAAAGCTCCGATTCGATCTCTCCGATGCTCCTCCCCGACGATGCGGCGATCTCTGCGGCGAGGATCGCTTTTGCGTTTGCGAGCATCTTCCTTTCGCCGGAGGAAAGATTGCGCATCCTTCCGCGCTTCGAAAGGCAAAGGATAACGTCTATGACGCTGAAGGGATCGCCCTTGCGGAGCTTTTCCATGTTGTCCCTGTAGCGCTGATTCCAGTTGGAACTGCCGATATCCGCATCGGTCGTTTTGAAATAAGCATAAATGTTGTCGCAGAGGGACGGATCGACGATCGGCCGGAGCCCGACGCTTTCCGCCGATTCAACGGGCAGCATCGCCGTCATGCGCGTGTTCATAAGACTGATAACATAGTAAGTCGAAGTCTTGTCGAGAACGGCGCGTTCTTCGATTGATTCAATTTTTCCGACACCGTGCAAAGGATAGCAAACGGTATCACCTATTGAAAACATAATCCCTCCGCTAAAGCTTTAAGTATTTATGCTATTTCAAGCGCGATCTCCATCATTTTTGTAAAGGATTCCTGACGCTCCTCGGCAGTGCAGTCCTGACCGGGGCTGAACGGGCAGTCGGAAATCGTGCAGATGCAGAGTGCGTTCTTCCCCGCTCTCGCGGCATTGCAGTAGAGACCTGCGCTTTCCATTTCGACGGCGAGCACACCCATTTTCTGCCATGAACCGAGACTTGCGGAATCGTCGTAGAAAGTATCAGATGAAAGAATATTGCCGACCATATAGCGCACGCCCATTTTCTCCGCCTGATCCACGGCTTTCTTGAGAAGAGCATAGCTGGAGATCGGTGCAAAAGAACCGGGCAGGTTGAACTGCTTCACGAATTCGGAATTGGTGCATGCACCCTGTGCGATCACGATATCGCGGATCCTGAGATCGGGATGGATAGCTCCGGCGGAACCGATGCGGATGATGTTTTCAACATTATAGAAGTTGAAAAGCTCATAGGAATAGATCCCGATCGAAGGAATGCCCATACCGCTTGCCATGACCGAAACGGGCTTGCCTTTATATAAACCGGTGTAGCCCTGAACGCCGCGGACGTCGTTGATGAGCTTTGCATCGGTCAGATATGTCCTTGCGATGAAGTTCGCGCGCTTCGGATCGCCGGGCATAAGAACAGTTCGTGCAAAATCGCCGAGCTTTGCTTCGATATGCGGAGTCGGAATACTCATGTCAATACCTCGCTCATAATAATCTTCTTTGGATATTATATCACACTTTGCAAATCGTTTCAAGATAAAATTTGAATAGTATATTTAAATCTTCCCGATATATTTCGATTTTGGTGTTGACTTAATGTTGTTTTTTGGTTATAATCAATTGCTGTACGGTTGTATGGCCTAATCGGCCGACTTCCCTGCTATTCCCGCATGAGAGGGGGGAAACTGTTAATGGAAATTCGAGTTGGCGAAAACGAGTCACTGGAAAGCGCAATCAAGCGTTGGAAGCGTAAATGCGCCCGTTCCGGTATCCTTGCCGATGCAAGAAAGCGTGAGCATTATGAAAAGCCCAGCGTAAAGCGCAAGAAGAAAGCTGAAGCTGCAAGGAAGCGCAAGTATTGATCAATTTAAAAACTTAAGGGGACGGTTCGCCGTCCCTTAGTTTTTTATAAAGAATTTTCCCGTACATCTTTCATTGCGAAGCAATCTGTGATATAATTAAATTTAATGTAAACAAAACGTATTCCGGAGGTAATCTGATGGTACGCAGCATGACAGGCTTCGGACGCGCTTCCCTTTCAGTCGATGGGCGGGAGCTTACGCTGGAACTGAAATCCGTTAACCACCGCTTCCTTGATATTTCGTTCAGGATGCCGCGGTCGCTTTCCTTCCTTGAGGACACGATCCGCTCCGCTCTCGCTTCAGCCGTTGCCCGCGGACACTTCGATGTTTACGCCTTTTACCGCAACACAAGGAGCGATTCCAAGAGCATTACTGTAGATAAAGCGATCCTTGAAGCTTATCTGAACGCCGCCGCTTCCATAGGATCGGATTTCGGCCTTGTGAACGATATGACGGTTTCGAAAGCGCTGCGGCTTCAGGACGTTGCGACGATCACGGAAGCCGATGAAGACACCGAAGCGCTGACCGAACTGATGCTTTCGGCTGTTTCCAAGGCCGTTTCGGAATTGATAGTGATGCGCGAAAAAGAGGGAGAAAGGATCAGCAAGGATCTTCTGAACAGGATCGTGATCCTCCGCTCCATTCGCGAAAAGATAGCCGGAAAAGCGCCGCTCGTTGTTGAAGACTACCGCACGAAGCTCAACGCAAGGATCGAGAGCTTGCTTTCGGAAGTCGAGATCGACCGCGCCCGTCTTGCAACGGAGATCGCACTGTTCGCGGATAAAGCGAATATCGACGAAGAACTTGTTCGCCTTGCAAGCCATTTCGACGCCGCGTGCGCGCTGCTCTCTTCGAGCGAGCCCGCCGGAAGAAAGCTCGATTTCCTCGTTCAGGAAATGAACCGCGAATTCAATACGATCGGCTCCAAAGCAAACGACAAATCGATCGCTGCGCTTGTTATCGACGGCAAAGCGGAGATCGAGAAGCTGCGCGAGCAGGTCCAGAATCTTGAGTAATCCCTGCCAAGGAGGTTTTCAATGGCAATAGATATTAAAAAAGGCTGCGGTTCGCTTGTGATCCTCTCCGGTCCTTCCGGCGTCGGAAAAGGTACGATCGGAGCAAGGATGCTTGCCCGTCATGAGGATATGTGCTTCTCCGTTTCCGCAACGACCCGCGCGATCCGCGAAGGCGAAGAAGAAGGCGTCAACTATTACTATAAAACCGTTGAAGAGTTCGAAGAAATGATCCGCAACGGCGAATTCCTCGAATACATGCAGGTTTTCGGAAAAAACTATTACGGTACGCCGCGTAAGTATGTTGAAGAAAAGCTTTCGGCCGGGATGAGCGTACTGCTCGATATCGATGTACAAGGCGCAATGGTAGTAAAGGCGAATTATCCGGACGCCGTTCTGATCTTTATCGCTCCCCCGTCCCTTGAAGAACTCCACCGCCGCCTTTCAGGGCGCGGAACAGAAACGCCCGAAGCGGTTGAACGCCGTTTTGCGCAGGCAAAGACGGAATTCACTTATGTCGATAAATACGATTACGTGATCGTAAACGACGATCTCGAGATCGCCGTGCAGGACGTTGAAGCGATCCTTCGCAGCAGAGAGCTTTCCTCAGACCACTATAAATCCGAAGTTTTTGCGATACTGAACGCAGAAGCAGCTGAATGAATAATCAATCGGAAAATCACCAGGAGGTCAATAATATGAGTCACCAAATGAACCATCCCCCGGTATTCGAGCTTGAAAAGAAAGCAGGATGCCGCTATATGCTCGTTACAACCGTTGCGAAGCGCGCAAGGCAGATCATGCTCCGCAAGGAAGCCGGCGATGCCAAGCCCGTTGCCCGCGCGATCGAGGAACTCAACAACGATGAACTCGAGATCAAGTATCCCAGTGAGTATTATCAAACCACGGAGAAGTGATCCGATCTTTCACCGAATCGTTCTAAGCGGAGATCAGAGCCATGTTTGCAAAAGTGATCGTTGATATTTCGAACACCAATGTTGACAAGCTCTTCTCGTATTCCGTTCCCGAAAACTTAAAAGCTGCCCCCGGTCAGCGTGTTCTCGTCCCATTCGGACGCGGAAACAAGCCGATCGAGGGCTTTATTATTGAGCTGACCGAGGAAAGCGGAACCTCGTTTCAAACGAAACCCATCATAAAAACTCTGGAGCCCTATACGGCACTGCTTCCCGATCAGCTCGCGCTTGCCGGCTGGATCACCAAAGCCTATCACTGCACTCGCGCGGACGCGCTGCGCTGCATGATCCCGGCAAAGCTGCGCGGGTCGCGCGTCAGGGAAAAAACAGTCAGAACGCTTCGCATATCGCCGGAGCTCGACCCGGCGGAGACGCGTGCATCGATGCTTAAAAAAGACGGCACTGCTAAAGCACCGAAGCAGTTGGAGGTTTTCGACCTTTTGAACAGCCCCGAAGCCGAGTATTCCGCCTCGGATATCAACGCTTTCATACTAGGAGCGACGGCAGCGATCGCGGCGCTTGTTAAAAAGGGAGTGCTCGTTGAGGCAAACAGAGAGTATTTCCGCGATCCGTTTACAGGCCATGAAGCAGATCCGACAGAACCGCTCCCCCTCCTTCCCGAACAGAAAAACGCTCTTGACGCGATCAACGGCCTTGAAAAAGGTTCCGTGCTTTTGCTGCATGGCGTTACGGGAAGCGGAAAAACTGAAGTCTATATGCAGGCAATCGCGCAGGTCCTCGAATCGGGCGGCGGCGCGATAGTTCTTGTTCCGGAAATCTCGCTCACGCCCCAGACAACGGACCGTTTCCGCGGCAGGTTCGGCGACAGTGTTGCAGTGCTGCACAGCCATCTCAGCGACGGTGAGCGCTTCGACGAATGGCGCAGGATCCGACTTGGCAAAGCCCGTGTTGTTGTCGGCGCTCGCTCTGCTGTTTTCGCTCCGGTCGAAGACCTCGGATTGATTGTTATCGACGAAGAGCACGAACCGAGCTATCTCTCCGAGATCACGCCGAAGTATTCTGCAGTCGAAGTCGCGCAGCGAAGAGCGAAGCTTACCGGTGCAAGGCTTATTCTCGGAAGCGCAACGCCTTCGCTGACGAGTTATTACCGTGCGAAACGCGGCGTTTATAAGCTCGCCGAAATGCCGGAGCGCATCAACGGAGTTCCGATGCCCCATGTCGATATTGTCGATATGCGCAGGGAATTCCTCGGCGGAAACAACAGCATCTTTTCCGCGCTGCTGCTCGAAAAACTCAAAAACTGCTTTGAAAAAGGCGAACAGGCGATCCTTTTCCTGAATCGCCGCGGGTACTCCTCCCACGCCGAATGCAAAGCCTGCGGCTTTGTTTTCACTTGCCCGAACTGCGACGTCGCAATGACGTACCATAAGATCAATTCCGAACTCCGCTGCCATTACTGCGGTGCAAGTTTCGATATGCCGAAGAAGTGTCCGAACTGCGGAAGCGAATTCATTAAATACTCCGGCATTGGGACTCAGCAAGTCGAGGAGCAGCTTTATCAGGCTTTCCCCGGGATACGCGTTCTTCGCATGGATACCGATACCACCCGCGGTAAAACAGCCCACCGCGATATTCTCGATGCTTTTACCGCAGGCGAGGCGGATGTTCTCGTCGGCACACAAATGGTCGCAAAGGGTCTTGACATCCCGAACGTGACTCTTGTGGGCGTTGTATTCGCGGATTCGACGCTTTTCCATACCGATTACCGCAGCAGCGAAAGGACTTTCCAGCTCCTAACCCAGGTCGCAGGGCGTGCCGGACGCGCCGAAAAGGAAGGCTGCGTCGTGATCCAGACAAACGCGCCGCATCACAGAGCGATCGAACTCTGCACAAAGCACGATTACAAATCATTCTTCAAGCTTGAGATCGGCGACCGGATGAGAACGCTCTTCCCTCCCTTCTCGGTCTTCATCCGCGCGATGTTCGTTTCGGAAAACGAACAGACAGCTGCCGAATCAGCCGGACGCTATGCCGAAGGCATAACCGAAAAACTGTTTGCCGTGCTTGAAAAAGACAAGGCAGAGAAAGAGCTTGTTTATGTCATGCCCGGTGCGGCGCCGATACGCAGGCGCGAGGGCGAATATCGCTATGCTGTGATAATCAAGCTCGCAAGAACTGTCCATACCGCCGGCGCAATCGCATCCGTTTATGAATTCAGCGACACCTTTAACGACGACTGTTTCCGCGGCGTTGAGATAAATCCGCAGGAAATGTTATAATATATTAAAACACCTTCCCCTTTTTCTTGACTTTAATTCTGTATATGGTAAAATCAAACTGTCAATATGCATCCGGCGTGTGCCGCATGCATGTTAATGAATTCAATTGGAGGATTAAGAAATGAAAAAGTTTGTATGTTCCGTTTGCGGCTATGTTTTTGAAGGCCCCGAAGCACCCGAAAGGTGCCCCGTCTGCAAAGCTCCCGCTTCGAAGTTCGTTGAGCAGTCCGGCGAAATGACTTGGGCTTCCGAGCATGTCGTAGGCGTTGCACAGGGCGCTCCCGAAGATATCATCAAGGATCTTCGTGCAAACTTCACCGGCGAATGCACCGAAGTCGGCATGTATCTCGCAATGGCCCGCGTTGCGCACCGCGAAGGCTATCCCGAGATCGGCCTCTACTGGGAGAAGGCCGCTTTTGAAGAAGCCGAGCATGCCGCAAAGTTTGCTGAGCTCCTCGGCGAAGTCGTTACCGACAGCACCAAGAAGAACTTGCAAATGCGCGTTGAAGCCGAGCACGGCGCAACAATGGGCAAGACCGATCTCGCAAAGCGCGCAAAGGCGCTCAACCTCGACGCGATCCATGATACCGTCCATGAAATGGCCCGCGACGAGGCAAGGCACGGCAAGGCTCTGAAGGGCCTGCTCGACAGATATTTCAAATAAGCCGAAAAGATAAGTGAAATAAGGGATTTTTAAGGAGCGAAGCTGAAGGGCTTCGCTCCTTTTGTGTGTTCGGTTTACAAGGTTCACTCAGAAAAGACTTGTCCGAAACTTGTCCTTTCACTACTGAAAACGACTCGAAAAAGCTCAAACTTGTCCTTTCAAAACTTGTCCTTTTTGGACGCTCAAATTATACAGCATTTATAAGCAAAAATCAATTATCTTTCGCACAAATACTCATTAACTGTCATCGACTAACTAACTGTTTTAGAACTACTTCTAACTACTTTTTAACAACATAATAACGACTTTGAAAAGGTTCAAGAACTGTCTTGATGCGTGCCGCGGCTCTTGCTAAAAAAAAATTTTTTGGTTTTTTATGACTCTTACAGTTATGTAAGTCGCTCAACCAATCACTATGCTATAATAAAGCCATCAAAGAGAGAGAAACAAAAACCTCTCCGAGAAAAAAATAGGGTGATGACCGACATCATAAATAATCTGGGTGATGACCTACCATCAATAGAAAGGAGTTCAAAATGAACATCACTATCAACAGCAAAAAGAATGCCATCGAAGTAACCAAGTCCTTCTACGACGCAGCTTCAATTTATGGAAGTAAAGAGTACAAGACTCTTCAGACCGCCAAGAAGGAGAACCCCGACTACCGTGTAGTAACTAAGAAGCACCGAATAGCTTCCACCAACAGCGTTCCTAACCTTTCTTATGAAGATATGGAAAACTACATCATTGCTCACGATGATGATGGTTCCATAATGAAGGAATTCTTAGACCTTCGCGGATTGTCTGATGAAGCCGCCGAGCTTGGAGTAAAGTCAGAGCGTTATGCCGAAATACTGACTTGGTTCAAGGCGAAGTTCCCCGCATATGCAGCTTTTATCGAAAAGCGTAATGAGCGCATCAAGGAGGCAAAGAAAGCTGCTGAGGAAAAGAAAGAAGCCGCCATCCGCGAGAAGCGAAAGGCTGAAGTCAAGAGGATTGCTGACAAGCAAGAAAAATTCAGGCTCGATAGAAAGCCCGCGGCAAAAGATGAGCCCGCTCTTGAGACTGGAATGGGCAAGATTATTGATATCGCAGAAAGGAGGTAATCAATTATGACTAACTACGCAAGAATTGACCATTCGGACGGCGGAAAGATTGTTATGGACAGAACTTTTGCCAAGAACGCAGCAATCGTTGGTTCCAAAGAGTACAATCAGCTCCAAAGGGCTATGAAGGATTATCCTAACTACGAAGTAGTAACACGTCAGATAAAGAAGAAGTCCGGCCAAGAGCACTATGCCGACCTAACCTACGATTATATGCGTGAATACATTCTTACATTTGAACCCGCCGAAACTTTAGATGAAGCGCTCGCTGAGTTCAGCCGTCTTCAAAGGAAGTCTGACAAGAACAAGAAATCCCGCTATCCCGCCGTCAAGAAGTGGTTTATTGAACAGTATCCAGAAGTAAAAGATGTTGGCGCTCGGTCTATTGACGAAATACTGAGGTCTCGCACTCCAAATAGGCTTCCAAGTATTATCGTCTTCAAGAAAGGAGCGTAATGTAGAAAAATCTGTTCGACGCGGGCAGCATAATCAAAAGATCTTTGTACCTCTCTTTCTCTTTTCTAAATCTCCTTTTCTTTTGATTGATTATGCGCCCTTGCGGAAAACGTTTGGTGAAAGAAGCAATTTGTATAGGAGACGATTATGGAACAGTTAGAATTGCGTGAATACTCAAGAAATGAAATGGCCGATATGTTATCTCTGAACATCAACAGCAGCAACTTCCGGCGGGACGTGCTCAGCAAGCTCGAAAAATGGGGCTATACGTGCGACTATCCGCCGCGGCGCTCGATAACGATACTATCGAGACCAGAAACGCCGGAAGAGCGGCTGCGCGAAATCCTGATAAGGGTTTTGAATATGGATGTTCAAATAAATCCAATACAGTTTGCTTGTTTCATCGCGGCGTTCAACAGCATTGACGGCTTTGAAGGAATGCCTTGGGCTGAGAGAGTTGAAGCTCTCCACGAACGATATGGGTTCTATGTTTGTGAAAGAACTCTCAGTAATTGGTGCAGCAAGCTCTACGACTTGGGAATAATTACAAGAGCCGGAACATCCTCCGCTTGGATGACTACAATAAGCAACGGGCTCAAAACCAGAAGACGCTTGCAGCCAGAAGAACAAGAGGAAATTGAGGCATACTTCAAACGGCGCGGCGAGCTGCAACAGGAATTCTATAAAGAGAGCACGTTGCCGCCCATAGAGGCAAGGAAAACGTCCTACCGCAGCGCATACAGTATCCTATGGCAAGAATACGGTTGCTGCTATTATTACTGTAAGGCTCTTATGCTTGGAATAAACTTTGATGGTTATGCTGAAGAGATATTCCAGATATATGAGCTTGTGGATGAAATCAATCCGGACTTCACAGTGATTGCGCCCGCCATCCCCCCGGCTGCTGCCGCCCCTGCCTCTGCGAACGCATAGACAAAAAAGATTTGTCAAAGTTGATTAAACATATAGAAACAATTTTCAAGATAATATGAGAGGAGGATAAGACCTCCTCTTTTATTATTTCCGAAAGGAGGTTCCTGTATGAACCAATAGCATAATGAAGTCTGGAAGCCCGTTGAGGGTTCAGACGAAAAATACCTTGTCAGCTCATTAGGAAGGGTTAAGAGTCTCAAGAGCGGCAAGCCAAGAATACTGAAGACCTTTGTGAACAACAAAGGATATGAGCGTGTAGCTCTCTCTATCGACGGCGAAGTGCGCTATTATCTTGTCAGCCGCCTTGTAGCGTAGGCGTTCTGCCCGAACGATGACCCGCTGCACAAAACAACGGTTGACCACATCGACGGAAATAAGCTGAACAACCGTGCGGAAAACCTTCGATGGTTGAGCCTTTCCGATAACGTTAAACAATACTATAACAAATGGAGGTGAAAATATGAGCGTGTTCGATGATTCATTAGCTTTTCAGACAATGCGACACGTTCCCGAATACTATCCGGAAATGTGTTATGACGGCTTTTCCCCTGAGGAAATAATGTTTGCCGCCCATAAAAAGATTCTTGATGACTATGAGGCCAACAACGAT
The DNA here is from genome assembly GCA_016288175.1 of Bacillota bacterium. Lineage (GTDB taxonomy): Bacteria > Bacillota > Clostridia > Christensenellales > CAG-138 > PeH17. Next base: position 12,064 of record JAEEYN010000068.1, read on the forward strand.
GACGGAGACGGCGGAGAGCCCGAATTCCATCTTGTGATTGAGGTGAAATGAAATGGCAAAGAAAAAAGAAGATAAAAAGAAAAAGCGAGAGAAAGAACTCTCCGCTTACATCTTTTAGATGCTTGAAAGAGCATTTGAGGAAGCGGCAAAGAAGGGCCTTGAGGAAGCCTTTAAGGACTTCAAGATATAAACTGACGGCGGGACTTAATCGTTTGTCCCGCCGTCTTTCGTTTCTCTCCGTCCGAACCGAACCAGAAGAACAGCAAACCGCCGAGGCCGTTCCCGGAACAGAATTGCCATTTCGGGAGGCCGCGGCCCGCGCAAAAATCACAAGGCCGCCAGCTCAGGATAAATCCCGAAACACGCCCCGCCCCTTTGATGCTATGAGCGCATTAAGCCGCGGCGCTTTTTCCGCCATCTTCTCCGCGCTCTATTGGAGCTGCTTTGCTCTGAGTGCGCGAAAGCCTTTACTGCTCCCCCGCCTGATTATCTTCTTTGATGTACTCCATCAAATCAGACGGCTGACAGTCAAGCACCGTGCAGATTTTGTCCAATGCATCAATAGGCAGATGCTTCACCGTGCCGAGGCAGATGGCGGAGACCGTCGGAGGACGAATTCCCGTGCGCTCAGCCAATTCCTTCTGCGTCATCTCTCTGATTGCGAGCATTACTTTGACCTTGAACTTAATCATTTTATTAAGCCCACCTCCTCCATTATACTAACAAGAGTATAGCACGAATTTCGTAGTCTGTCAATACGTTTAGCGAAAATATATTTACGAATTTCGTCATTAATTTACGAAAAGGGTATTGACACGATACGCTTTTCGTAGTATAATAGACGTGTCGAAAGGCAAGAGAACAAAACCAAAGGAGATTAAAACAATGAGCGCAAACGAAATGATTAAGAACATCGAAGCCCTTCAGGAGATGGAAGCATTCCTTGAGGAAGTAAAGAACGAGACCGAGGCTCTCCGTGACAGCATAAAGGCGGATATGCTCGCCAAGGGCATTGATGAGATGGAAGTCGGGCAGTACATAGTCCGTTGGACACCGGTTCTCACCACGAGGTTCGACAGCACAGGCTTCAAGAAGAGCCACGGCGACCTCTACAAAGAGTTCACCAAGCAGACCGCATCGAGGCGCTTCTCGATAAGCTGCTGAAGATAAAGGCTCCCTGCGCGAGCCGTCCAAAGCAAGAGCGCGGGGAGCCAATCCCAAACCAACAGAATGGAGAGGGCAAGCACATTATAACCTGTCCTCTCCCACCAATCAAGACAGGAGAGAAAGATTATGAAAGAGCTCACAAGCTACAACCGCGCTGCGGGATACCTCAACAAGATTTTCGACCTTCTCAACAATCGTTTCTTTGAAGGTGCACTTTCAAGGCCGACCATCACCATTCAGTCAACGCCGCGTGCGTTCGGGCACTTCTCGCTGCGGGAGGACACTTGGATCAGCAAGCTTGGCGGAACGCACGAGATAAACATCGGAGCAGGAACGCTTGCCAGACCTATCGAGGATATCACAGCAACGCTTCTTCACGAGATGGTTCACTACTACAACTTCACCAAAGGCATCAAGGATTGCAGCAGAAGCAACACTTACCACAACAAGAGGTTCAAAGAAGCTGCTGAAGCGCACGGACTGAGCGTTAAGCACAGCGAACGCTATGGATGGACGGAGACCGAGCCAACAGAGGAATTGTTAGACTTTGTGATAGAGAACGGCTTGACGGACATTCTGCTGAACCGTAACGAGCAGCCAAGCTTCCACATCACCGGGACGGGAACGCACAGCGGGACGATGACCGGAACCGCGGGAGGCAGGAAGAGCAGCACAAGGAAATATGTTTGTCCTTGCTGCGGAATGAGCGTTCGAGCGACCAAGGCTGTCAACATCGCGTGCCTTGACTGCAACGAGACCTTAGTTCTCGCTGAGTGAACCAAAAGGGGCGGCAAGTTCGTAAAACTGGACTAATACGAACACTAAAAGCCAACAGTTCCGCCATCAAGCGAAAGCCGCGGCGATAATGCGAACTTTCCGCCCCTGTTATACGAACTTTTATAGGAGGCCAATATGAATAAGAAAACCGCGGCGCTCACCACGGCGCAGTATGAAGAGATTATTTCCACTATGAAGAAGGGCTTCACGGGCTGCCGCCCGAATGAGCGCATAGCGACGGCGCTTGTGCTTGAAGGGAACCTTGGCTTGCGGATAAGCGACATTCTGAAGCTTCGCCCGTCCGATATAGTGAACGACGGCGGCAGATACCGTTTAGACCTCATAGAACAGAAGACCGGGAAGCGCAGAACCTTCACCGTTCCGCTTGTCATCCAACAGTACATTGAGAACTTCTGTCTGCGCCGCGGCATCAAGGCGAATGAGCTTATCTTCCCTATCACGGAGCGGGCCGTTCAAAAGCAGCTTGCGCTTGTCTGCGATTATCTTGGCTATGAGGGCATCAGCACTCACAGCTTCCGGAAATGGTACGCGACGGAAATCTATAAGAGCAACGGTTACGATATCGCACTTGTTCAAAGGCTCTTGCAGCACTCAAGCGCCGCCGTCACTCAGCGATATATAGGCATCGAGCCGCGGCGGATTGAGGAAGCCATAGAAGGGCACGCTAATCTGATATGAATTAAGGGGCGGATCAACCGCCCCTCTAATTTACTTTATGATCTCGTTAATCGGTTTCCACACATCATGATTAAAGAGATTCTCATCCCATGTAGTTGTCGAAATGAAGAGCTGTATGCCAAGATTACGGACAAAGCCCCACTTAACTTCCGGATGCTCCTCGCCGTATTTCTTCAGCGCCGTAAACTTCTGCGCCGCGTACTTGTCGATATTCTGCGTTGTCCCGTCAGCCGCGGCTCCGCCCTTCGTTTCTATGATCCAGACGTCTCCGTTCTTCAGCTTCACGATATAGTCGGGATAGAAGTTGTAGCGACGGAAAGCGACACGGTAAATAAGCGTGAAATAATCCTGTCCCTTATCGCCGTTCTTGTAGACCCATTCGACAGCGTCGCTTATCTCGCACCACTGCTCGAATGTTATCTCCGGCTGGGAACGGTTCGGCTGCACGAGGATATCCGCACTGTAACCCTCGAAAACGTTCTTCTTAAGGAGCGCTCCGCCCTTCGTGTCGCGGTGCTTCTTGTAATCCTGCATCTTGGGAATGCTCCAATCAGTGATCTCCGTTTCCGCATCGGAAAGCACGATCCCCGTCTTGTCGATCTCGCCGAGCATTTCGGCAAGTATCTCCCAGTTGTTCACGAGGAACGCGCTGTATTCGCGGTGTCCCATCGGATCCTTGATCACTTTATACTGCAGATCGAGCTGCTTATCGAAATCCGAGAAAAGCGAGATCTGCGCCCCTTTTGTGAACGGCACCTTGAGCCGTGAAGAATCGAACAGCACGCTCAGCGCCTTGCTGCATATGCTTTCGTCGATCCCGACAGAACGGGCGATCCTGCGCTTCGCGTCACGGATATAGATGCCGTCATCGTGCATATCGATCTCGTGCTCGCCGCAGAATACCGCCTGCAGCCTTGTCAGATCCATTGTTGTTCTGGCTATCCCCTCCACGGCGCGCGTCTTAAGCTTGACTCCGAAGGTGAAGCCCTTGGTAAGCTCGAGCTCCCGCTTTGTAAGGAACCCGTTCTGATCGAGATCGCATTCCGTCAGCAGCTTTGCCCGCAGCGCCTTTATAACGGCTTCCTCATCGACAGCCTGCCTGTCGCTTTCCGGCAGATACTCGCGCTCCAACTGAATGAACGGAGCGTTTGCCTTTCTCATAAACCTTGCGGTGTAGAACGAGCTGTTGATCTCCGTGGTCAATCCTTCGGTGAACTTCTCGTCGAGCGTATAAACGTAGCAATGATCGAGCAATTCGGAATCGTAATGATGTCTTTCCGGCATACGGCGGATCCTGCCGATGGTCTGAATATCGAAGGTCTCGCTCGTTCCCTCACGCAGCTTTACGAGTATCTTTGCTCTCGGGCAATCCCATCCCGTTGCGATAGCCTGTTTGAACATCAGGAAAGCATACTTGCCGTTAAGCTTTCTTATCTCATCCGGATCGTCGGGGTGATCGCCGCTGAACCAAGAGGTGACAAGCCCGTTTTTCTCGGTATAGCCCATTCTGGAAAGCTCCGATTTTATGCGTGCTATCCATTCGTCGCTGCCGTTCGGGAACTGGATGAGAACGAGCGGCCTGATATTCAGATTCCTTGCTTGATAGCCTGAAAGAATCTCTTTTCGCTTCTCATCCGCCATCCTGAGCAGAAGAAGATCGTCAACATAGTTGTCGTTCAAGGCCGCTTCGATCGTAAGCCCTTCGTTGATCGAAATACCGGAAGCTATGAGTCCCGATGCGATGACCTCGTCGTCGCTCACCTTCTCAACATATCCCGTTTTCGTTTTCGGACTTGCGGAAATGCGAAGGACGTGCGCAGGTTTGAAATCACTCTCATACATCTCTGCGGCTTTTTGGTTCAGATGTTCCTCATCGATAATCATAAAGAAATCGGTATTTGCCATCCTGCATTCTATTATTCTATCGAGAAGGTTCTTGTCCTCGCCCTCTTTAAGAGCAATTGCCGTCTTTTTAGCTATCTTTTCCCAGTTTACGAAATAAACATTGCCCTCAGGATGATATTCAGCAATGAAATCGTAAATACTTCCCGTATTGATCCCTGCCGTCAGCCTTTCAAAAACGCTGCGGCTCTGATCTTGCAGGCTGCCCGCTCCGGGGCAAAGCCAGATGAAAACGGTATCCGGATTCTCATCAAGATAATCGTCGATAAAGCTTGTGACGAGCACCGTCTTTCCTGATCCCGTTGGAGCGCGGAGCACGAGCTTTTTATGGCTCTTGCAGGCTGCAAGAAGATTGTTTTTGTGTTCCTCCTGAAATGGGAATAACTGTCCGTTAAACATATTCGCCCGCCTCCTTAAGCTCCTGACTGAAGAATACCCGCGGAATGTATTTGAAATGCTTTTCTCTCAATATGCTCATCTCGGCATTATTGAAAAACAGATTCTCGTTTACCCATACTTCTTCTGCTTTTGCGGCTGCGCCGGGATCGTCGAAGACGCGGTGATAATCCTCCTTGCTGAGTATCAGCACGACCTTCTCGCCGTCGACCTCCCGCGCCGTCTGCAGCTCGATCATCTCTTTTATGTGCAGGCAGAGCGCGTTTGAAAGCAGATAATCCTCCGGCTTGCGGGGAGTCCAATCGCACTTGAAATACTTCACATTGGCGTTGAATCCATCCGCCATCGGGATATCGCTGCCGAGATAGTTTCCCTTCAGGGGATTGCCGTTGATATCGTGTCCCTCGATCGAGCAGACCGTGCGGGGCCATGTGACGTATTTGGCTATGCCAAGAGCTTCCCATTCCGGATCGCCGGGCTTAAGCCCTTTTTCTGTCATGCTCTTGGCTTCGTCTTCTGAAACCTCGTTGTTCGTCACCATTATGCAGCGGCGCTGACCGCCGTCTTCGGCGTTGAGGAGGTTGACGGCGTGCTGAGTAGTGCCGGAACCAGCGAAGAAGTCGATGATAAGAGCGTTCGGTTTGTTTGCAACGCAAAAATAGATAGTATCACGAACAGCATATAAAGATTTGGGATAGGGGAACTTGCGTTTAGGGATGATTTTTCGCAATAAACTTGCTCCGTGATCTCCGGCTGTATGTGATGTTCTAAACCAAACAGACATCGGTTGTACCAGTTTGTCATATGTTCCCAAAATGACGGAGCCGTTTTCATCTCTTCCCAGCACCGCTATTGTGCCATTTTCTATTCCTTTGATTGGTCCTGCTTGAAGATGTGAAATAGAAATGGTATTTTTCTTTTTATCCCATTTTCCAAATTTAATATATCCTTTGCCAACCTTCTCAATAAAGGTGCTTCGACTGGCTCCCCAAGCTCCCTCAGAGCCATCTGTGCATATAGGGTAGACTGCAAAACAATTGTCAGGAACAGGAGCTTTATTTCTATCCATGTTTAATGGCAACGGGTCGCCGGTGCTATCATACTTTCCTGTATTTGAATTAAAATAGATAGGATAGAATAAATTAGGGCGCGCAATCCTTTTACCTGTTGCACCACGACGTACAAGTCCGTCCCATCTTACAGTATCATGCTTAACTGTATGAAGCATATCATCATCTGTTAATGCAGCTGTGGCTGAACCTAAAAATACGAAATATAAATATTCATTGCATCTTGCAAAAAGATCATCTCGCCACGATCCATGTGAACTAATAACATCGGTTATCATTTGTATTCTTGCTTCTGGATACAATTCCTCCAGCAAGCACCCGAGATGCAGATATTCTTTCTCGTCAATCGTAACAATCAGCACCGAATCTCTCGGATTCAACAGCCTTTTAGCCACAAGAAGACGGCTCTTCATCATGGAGAGCCATTTACTATGACGGTATTCGTCGTTGCCGTCAACATAATTGTTATTGTATTTCCAGTCGCGCGCGCCGGTATTATAGGGCGGATCGATATAGATGCAGTCCACCTTGCCGCGGTGCGTCTTTTCGAGCAGATAGAGCGCCTGCAGATTGTCGCCCTCGATTATGAAATTCCACGGCAGCTCCGGATCCCTGCAGAGACGCATATCGGGATCCTCGACAAGAACGGGGATGTTCTCCCGCAGCATATCGTCGACCGCCTCGGAATGCTCCTCCCAGACGAGCCCGTATTTCTTCTCCCGCAGCGCGTTCTCGATCTCGTTCAGCGCCGCGATCGAAGCATCGTCATTATGCGCAAGCTTGAGCTCCTCAAGCTTTGCGATCATCCTGTCTCTTCTCTCTTTTGATAGGTTAGCCATATCCGTTTCCTTCCAGATCGTTTTATCCGCCGCGGCTTAACGCCGCCCATATCAATGACATTATTATACAATAATGGGCGGCATTTGAAAAGTAAAAAGTTCCGATTTAGCCTTTCGCAGTTCGTTTTTTCATGATACAATACGCTTATCAGGACGCGGAGGAAAGAATATGGCAAAGAAAGATGGCGGAAACGGTTCACGCCGTATAACGGAAGACAGCTTAGGGGCGGCTCTGGGGCGAAAGCCTCACCAAAGGCTCAAGGCTTATCTTGTGCTGCGTATTCTTCAAAGGGAAACTGACATTCACCATACTATGACCGCTGCGGAAATCGCAGAAGCTATCAAAGCTAAGGGCATCAGCGCGCAGCAGCGAAGCGTTTGTGAAGATATCAAAGACTTAAACAAGGCGAATTGGCTTCTTGAAAATGAACATTCAATAATCGAGGATGCTGAGGAAGCTTTCGCCGCGGATAAATACAATCAGCTAAAGACGATTGTGTATGATACCCATACCAAAGATGACCGCGGCTTCTATTACAGGCCGCGCGGATATGCGCCTGAACACATTCAGATGCTTGCCGAAACCGTATACACGGCCCGCTTTCTTTCCGAACAAGAAACCGAAACACTCTCTAACATCCTTTGCGGGCTTGTCAGTGAACATCAAGCAAAAGCAATTAAACACGACGCGCTTCTCATTGACAGGGTTAAGACTAACAACCAACAAATTATTTCAAACATCAGAAATATAGATAACGCAATGGCGAAAGAGCTTGAAGGAAAACGGCATAAGCCTGAGAAGATAAGCTTCAGGTATCTCAAGTCAAGCATTAACGACCTCTCGAAACAAGTTGAACGCAGAAAAGGCGAAAAGTATGTTGTAAGCCCTTATAAGCTGCTTATCAACGACGGAAACTATTATTTGCTCGCTTATAACAGTGAGAAAAAAGAAATGCGTACATACCGCGTTGACCGAATGAAAGACGTAAGCTTAACCGGAGAGCCGCGCGAAGGAGCCACAGCATACTCTGACCTTGACCTCAAATCATTAACTAAAAGAAGGTTCTCTATGTTCGGAGGCAAAACGGAACTTGTGCGAATGCGCTTTGTTAACTCGCTGTTGGATACGGTTATAGAAAAGCTTGGGAAGAAAGACGTGTATTATAAAAAACTTGACGAGCATCATTTTTCCGTGACAGCGCATATTGATATCAGCGACCAATTCTTTGGATGGGTTTTGGGCTTTGGAAAGAGCGTTCAGATACAGTCCCCTCCAAGCGTTGTAGATAAGTTCACGGCCTACATTGACGGTATAAGGACGCAGTATAAAACAGAATAGCTGCGGCGAAATAGAAGAAACCACCAAAGGATTTCCATACAAAAAGAATACTATCTCCGGAAATCGTTTGGTGGTTCATCTGAACAGTTTATAATGGGCGGAAATCCTTTGGTGGTATCCGCCCCTTTTCTTTACCTATGCAGCACGCTTGCGTGCTGCGGCTTCAAACGCAGTTTGAAGCGTGATACAATCACAAATCCTCAAGATTGGCCCGCAGCGTATCCAAGCCGGATTGCGTGACAGCAAGATAATATAGCTGCGTAACGTGAATATTCCCGTGCCCCATCTGCTTCAGAAGCAAGTGCTCCGGAGTATTCATTTCCGCCATCCGCGTTCCGTACGTATGACGCAGATAGTGATACTTGAATTCAATGCCGAGCTTGGCCTTAATCTCCCGTGTTGGGTACTTGAAGGAGTTCACCGTCTGAATAGTCCCGTCCGGTAAGCAGTTCACAAGCTCCGTTGAGGATATTTTCCCGCCGTCCATATCTGTTATAAAGCGCTGCTTCTGTTCTATAACGGCGGCAAGCTCTACAGCATCCACCAAACGTTTTCTCGCACGCTCCCTCATATGTTCCAATAGCTTCTGGTTCATAATGATTGTTCTGTTGCCGTTTCTGGTCTTTACCGGAACGAGCTTTATTATCCGGTCTTGATACTGCATCTGCCTGTCTATCGTGATTGTGCCGTCCTCAAGGTTCACGTTAGACCATTTCAGGCCGAAAGCCTCATTGATACGCAGCCCGCAGAAGCGACCCAACAGATAAGCAGTCTCCGCGTTCGTTCCTTCAAAATACTTGTCCAAGGCCGCCGTCTCTTCACGGGTGAATACTACGATATCCGTATCGTCATCGACCTTCAGCTTGGGCATATGTATCTTGGTATCCTTGTTCAGACACATCTTGTTATATGCGTCAACGCTAAGATAATCTCGGGAATACGCTTGACCGAATATGAGATAGAACATTTTCAGGAAACTTTCAACATACTTGAAAGCGTATCCGTCCTTGTAGTAGAGCTCAGCAAGATAATCGTTGACCTCAGCGACGCTTATTTCGTCAATGTAACGGCTGCCGAAACGGTCTTTCAGATGTATGCGCCATAGGCTGTCCTGCTTGCGGACAGTCATATAGGCTCTATCGTTCCGCCCCTTGTCGCAATATTCGTTGAAAACCTCCTCAAACGTTTTCCTTGAAATCTTGTGTTTCCGTTCCGCTTCAATTCGAGCGGATAGGATGGCGGTTTCCCTTGCCTTTATTGCCTGTCTCTTGGTTTTCAGCTTGTTCCCGAACTCATCCGTTGTTTTGCGGCTTCTAACCGTTTTGCCGTCAATGACGATGACAAAGCGGTATGCCCATGAGCCGTCTTCCTGCTGATAAACGCCTGTCTCTTTTGGTTTAGTCATTTCAATAACCTCCAACTTGTCCTTGATATTGTCCAAAGAGTTCAAAAGTTATTGAATAGAAGTGCAAGACTTGTCCGAAAGTAGTTAAAAGTAGTTAAAAACTTGTTCCAAAGAAGTTGTCTTTCATAGTGAAAAATGCTTGAAATACGAACACAAAAAGAGTATAATTACCTTAGATTCTAAGAAAGGACTTGAAATACCGTCATGACAACTTCGACGCCATCCACGACCCCCATGGCGGAGGGCACTTGTGCCCGTAGCCATACCGTTCACGAAATGGCCCGCGACGAGGCAAGGCACGGCAAGGCGCTGAAAGGCCTGCTCGACAGGTATTTCAAATAAGTTGAAGACTGTTTTTGAGGAGTGCCTGCTTTAAGGCACTCCTTTTTCGAAGAACGATATGTGTTATTTCATTCATGCTGCACTTCTCGGTGAAGTCAAGGATACTGACCTGAACGCAATAAACAGCAAGCATAAACTGCACATTTCCAAAGGAACAAAGCATGAGCTTAAAGAGGCATTGCTCAACGCGAACTGGAACTTTCGGGTTACCGATGATTTATGCGACTGTAAAAGCGAAATCGGCGGCGGCGATCCTTCCTCGGCTCAGGTCTGCGAGCTTGCGTCCATTATAGCCGAGATAAGCTCTTTGCCGGAAGCCAAAAGACTTTCGTTATGCAAAGCGTGGGCAGGAAAAAGCTGTAAAAGCGAACATTCCTTTAAGCTTTCGGAAATCAAGCTGAACGATCTCATTTCCGCCATAGAACCCGATACTTTATATACCCTAATGCTCAAATCATAGCGAAGCATGGTGCAAATCGGACTGCCTGAAAGGCGTTTGACATTTGTTATATTTTACTTGAATCGATTATGGGGGCGACTTATATGAGTTTATTTAAAAAGAAAACTGCTGATGCTCCCCAAGCTGAAGCAAAAGAACAGGAAATGATCGAGCTTTTCGGTCAGTATGAAGAGCTCAAAGGCTTCTCCACAGCTGTATCAACGGACGGAGTACGGCATACTCTCGAATCGGAAGGCGCTGTCCGATTCTATGAAAACGGGATGATAGTATTCAACGAAGATAAGAAAGAGATGCTGAAAAAGGATTTGTACAAGCCTTCTTTCTTTCCGACGAAGCTTTCCGAACAAATGCGTTTCCTGTATTCCGATGTTCAGCGTGCTTACCACATCAAAAAAGGAACGATCCGGATCGAGCTCATTGGCGGAAGCTACGCATACTTCATTTTCTTCGTTCTCAATAAAACAGCCAAAGAAGCCTTCTGCGGACGGCTCGCAATGCACAGCATAACGGTCGAGCCTTTCGAAGGAAAATGACGGCAGCTGCGTTTTGAATAATGGGATCTAACAATAAAGGGACTGCGCGAGGCAGCCCCTTTCGTGCAAAATGGCCGACGGAGACAGTTACTGCATTCAGTTTGTGTTGTACACATACTATATCATGTATCTTTGACGTGTTCAACACCAAAAAACAGCAGCCGAAAATACCGCATTGTATCGGCCTAACAGACAGCATTATCAAATCACTATTGATTTTATTACTGTTTATATGTATACTTAGAAAGTAAACAATAAGCGGCGAGGGCAAACACATGAAGAATTGCTACATCCTGATCCATGCAAATGTTTTGAACGGCAGCGTTTGGGAGATCACATATCTTGCCTGCGGCAAGGATTCCTACGATATTGAGTACGGTTTTTCGACTTACGGCGGATGGGAGTCCGGACCCTGGATGCGCAGCAACCATTGGAGCGTTGATCCTGTGATCATTCGCAACAAGGCGTCAAGGCTTTCGGAGCTCGAACAAAATGCGCTTAAAGCGATCGACGCATATGAAAAGAACGATCTTACGGGTTTCCTCGTTCTCCCCTGGCCAGTCTATGATTTCGGGCCTCTTGCGAAGATCTCAGTTCCCGATGAATTACGGGAAGAACTCACAAAGCTTGACAGGACGACGGAATCAGATCTTCCGGTTTAACAAAAAACTCATATCAAGCAACGTCTGTTTATTAATAAAACAGAAAGCGTTTCCTTCAAGGAAACGCTTTTTCTCTTTGATCTTGTTTCGGCAGCAAGAATCGTCTGTTAGCAATGGTTTATTGCGACAGCCCAAGCAGCTCTTTTTTCTTTGCTTCAAATTCCTCGGGAGTCAGAATTCCCATGTCGAGCAGCTCTTTATACTTAAGGATCGCTTCAACGGCAACGGCGGCGGATATGGTGTTGGATGAAGCCTTAGGCGCCGGCTGCGCCGGTTCAGGCTGCTGAGGCTGCGAATACTGCCGGGGCTGGGTATATTGCGGCTGTGCCTGAACAGACTGCTGAGGCTGTGAATATTGAGGCTGTGTATATTGCGGTTGTGCCTGAACAGGCTGCTGAGGCTGTGCATACTGCCGGGGCTGGGTATATTGCGGCTGTGCCTGAACAGGCTGCTGAGGCTGCGCATACTGCCGGGGCTGGGTATATTGCGGCTGTGCCTGAACAGGCTGTTGAGGCTGCGCATATTGAGGTTGCGTATATTGAGCCTGAGGCTGAACGGTAGGCTGTTGAGGAACCGCTTTTACAGCCGCGGTGCTGTTGGGGCTCCACTGCTCTTCTTTCGAATTCCACCTGTATTGGCAGTCACGGCAAAAACAGTCTTTCTTTTCGCCTTTCATGGAATTGACGAGTTTTGCGCCGTGCTTCTCACCCATGGAAAATGCCGCTTGACCGCTGAGATAATAACCGAGACCTTTCTTGCGGTTTACAGGGACTCCGTCTTTTTCAACGTTTTTGCTGCCGCAATTGGGGCAGAGGATTTCTTTGGAAGCCATAATGCACTCCTTTCGGATCATTCGTTGCAACGATTATATTACCGACAGAAAATGAAGTCAAGTGTCTTCTCGGATTCCGAAAAAATAAATGCATAAAGAATCCGGACGGCTGACGATATAAGAGATGCAGAAAAAAGAGCGCTTCCGTTCGGAAACGCTCTTTTACACAAACGCTATTAAAGCTGACCACCGTTTCTCTGCGACATTGCACCGATGACGGCAAGAATACTGATGATCATTCCGATGATAAAAATTATGCGGATGTTCTTTGCTTTCTTATTAGCCGTAACGGAATCGCCGCTTGCGATTGCAGCTTTCATATCCTTGTAGCTGCCCATGGAAAGCAAGCCCCAAATAATGCCAAGAATGAACCCGAGCACAACCAGGAAAAGATGACCGCCCTGGCTAGGCATTTTATCTTTGGAAGAAGCTGCCGGAGCAGGCGTTGAAGCAGCAGGCTGAGCCCTGTATTGAGGCTGCTGAATGGGCTGTTGAGGCTGAGACTTA
>JAEEYN010000069.1 GCA_016288175.1 Bacillota bacterium
CCGTCGAATCCGAAGCGCTGTTCCTGAAGAAAAAGACGGAGAGCGAAAACGAGATCGAGATCGCCGCAGAGGTCGGCGGTCGGATCGTTGCCACGGCGGGGATCGACCGGATCAGCCCGAAGGAAAAAACGAAGCACCGCGCCGAATTCGGCATCAGCGTCGACAAAGCCTACTGGGGCCTCGGCATCGGAAAAGCGATGACGGAAGCCTGCATCGAATGCGCGAAGGCGGCGGGCTATCTTCAGCTCGAGTTGGACGCCGTCGCGGAAAACGAAAGGGCGATCGCCCTTTATAAAAGCGCGGGTTTCGTTGAATTCGGCCGCAATCCACGGGGCTTCCGCTCGCGCCTGACGGGCTGGCAGGAGCTTGTTCTGATGCGGCTGGAGCTCGATAAATGAGAGGGAGGCGGAGCGTTGAACTACAGGGTCGTCGATAAAGAAAAATACTACCGCAAGGGCGTTTACAGGCATTTCACGGAGGACTGCAAGTGCTCCGTTTCGATGACAGCGCGCATCGACGTGACCGATCTTGCCGCTTTTTCGAAGCGCACGGGAACGAAATTCTATCTGAATTTCCTCTATATCCTCTGCCGTGCGCTGAATTCCCGCGAGGATTACCGCATGGGCTATCTTTGGAAAAGCGATGAGCTGATCGTTTGGGACAGCATCAACCCGATCCAGTATGTTTTCAGCCCGGATACAGAGACATGCACGCCGGTCTATACGGAATTCTGCGATAATTACGCCGAATTTTATAAAAACGCGCTCGCGGATATCGAAAAGGCGAAGCTTTCCGGCGGTTACGGGCTCGACGCCGAGAATCATCCGAACTGGTTCGACGCTTCATACATCCCATGGCTTTCCTATGATTCGATGAATATCGAGCTGCCGGACGGCTATCTCTATTTCGCCCCGATCGTCAACTGGGGGAAATACCGCGAGGAAAACGGGCGGCTGATGATGCCGGTGACCGTGCGCCTCAATCACGCCGTCGCTGACGGCTTCCTCACAGCGAACGTTTTTCGCCTGCTCGAAAGGGAAGCAGGACTGCTCTGCCGATGATCCTTCGGCGTTTTTTCGCCCGTTCCGGATTGCCGGACGGGTTTTTCTTTTGATTTTCGGGAAAATCAAGCTTGACGGAGCCAATGCGAAACAAGTATAATATAAAAGATAACTGTGCGCCGGCATGATGCGCGCCATCACCCCGAAAAGAGGTATTCTTCAAGTGAAATCATTCAAAAAAGGATTAGCGATCCTGCTCGCCGTCATCCTGACCGCGGGCGTATTCACCGGCGTTCTTGCGGAAAGTATGCCGCTGTTTGAAAGCGGCAGGGACGCCGCCGATTCGGACTTCGACGGTATTCCCGACGAATATGACGTCGCCCCGAACAGCAACACCTTCACAGGAAAGATGAAGAGCGGGCACGACGGCACGACGACCGTCAGCTTCACGATGGACTTCCGCAATTTCTTCGGCGATAACACGGTCTACCATCCGGAGCTTGCGACGGTCTCCGTTCTCGGCAGCGCCCTTGCTTACTATAAGGAGAATTACGGCGACGCATACTTTACCTTCGACACCGCCCAGACCTACGCCGGCGGCACCGCTTCGAAGGTGGACGGCCTGCAGCTGATGAGCGTGCTCGGCTTCGAGGATCCCGTCGATTACACGCTCGACAGCTACGGCGACGACGATATTTCGGAGATCGTGATCGGCCACCGCACCGTGACTTATAACGGCGAAACGAAGGTCATAGTGGCGATCTTCGTGCGCGGCACGGAAGCGACCTCCGAGGAGGAATGGAGTTCCAACTTCAACGTCGGCGACCTTGTCCGTTTCTTTGATGAATACGATTCCGTCGAGGGCAAGTCCCCGCGCCAGCCGAACGCCGACTGGACCCGCAAGACGAACCACCGCGGCTTCGATGTCTGCGCGACGCGTTTCCTCAACTACATCAAGACCTATTATCTCGATGAATATGTTCTTCCGGAGCTTGAAGAGCTTGAAGACGCTTTGCTGACCTATTGGCTGACCGGCCATTCCCGCGGCGCGGCGGTCGCGAACCTGATGGCTTCCTACCTTATCGACGAGGGCGAAGAGGTCTATGCATATACCTTCGCCGCCCCGTACAATACGGCGAATACCGAAGCCTCCGCAGAAAAATACGACTGCATCTTCAACCTTATCAACGCGAACGACTTCGTTCCGATGCTCCCGATGCCCGAATGGGGCTTCACCCGCTTCGGAAGAACTGCGGAGGTGGACGCTTCACAGTACGCTTCGCTGATCAAGACCGCGACGGGCGAGGATTACAGCGGCAAATACCTCACAGCGGGCGATATGAGCACGCTGCTTGGCAAATTCGTCTGCATCACAGGCGAAAACGCGGACCGCAACAACCCGGGCAAGATCCTCGGCTGGCGCGAAGTCTACGTCTACCACTGCGGCCACACCCATGCGGGCGAGACCTGCGGCAACTATCAGTCCACGACCTTCCGCGAGAAGGGCGGCTTATTCGGCATCGGCGGCATTTCCCAGAGCGACTGGAACGGCTACGCTGTCCGCCTCAGAAAATACAGCTATTGGCACGACGGCATCTGCGAGACCCCGGCATACTGCATGCAGGTGCTCGTGGAGCTGATGGTGGCGGTTGCGACCGGCGAATACCTCGGCGGCGGCTGGACGTATCTCACCAGCAACAAGCTCGCCGATAAGTTCGACTTCAACAAGCAGAGCCTTATAAACTATGCCTCCAAGCTGACCGAGCCCCATTTCATGGACACCTATTCGGTCATCCAGGCGCAGATCAACGCCGCGGGCGATCCCGGCAGCCTTTTCCATACCCTCGGCTACTACACCGGGACCGGCGCTGCGGACGGACGCCCGATCCACACCCACACCTACACTTACGTTCCCTACCAAGGGCATGAGCCCACCTGCACCGAGCCTGGCCTCGGCTATCGCTTCTGCGAATGCCATCTCGACGATCCCGATTATTACGACGACTATCAGAAGAATGTCGTGATCCCCGCGACCGGGCACAACTGGGGCAGCGCCTCCTATGTTTGGAGCGATGACCACAGCGAATGCACCGCTGCCCGCGTATGCGCCGCAGACGCCGATCATATCGAGACCGAGACCGCATCCGCCGTTTGCGAGATCGTCGCCGAGCCCACGCTCAACAGCACCGGTCTTGCCCGCTATACCGCCGAATTCGAAAACGAAGCGTTC
>JAEEYN010000070.1 GCA_016288175.1 Bacillota bacterium
GCCGTAAAACAGCTCGAACAAGCATCCGTTTTCGACCCATACGGCGGCTGCGGCTTCCTCGCGGAAGTAAACCAATAGCCTCCTGCCGCCGACCTCGCATTGAGAATACGAGCCGTGCTCATTATCGAGGATATGTTCGATCGGCTTCGAGCTCACATGAAGCTGGATATACCGATCCTCCGTTTCGCTCCGGTAAGCGACGGTGACAGCGGTGCCTATATGCGAAAAAAAGTTTTCGGAGAAACCGTCCGGGATCGGTTCAAGGGCGTACTCCTGCTCGATGAGCCTGCCATCGAGGTCCGGCACGGAATACTCGATACGGTCGTCAAACGTATTGAAGAAGAAATTATAGATCTTTTCCCGGACCGCCGGAATTGCGGCGCAGGCGGCGAGCGCGAGCAGCGCGATCGCAGCGGCGATAAGAATTATCGTGCGGCGGCGCTTTATGCGGGCAAGCTTTTTTTCGGACCTCCCCGCGAGGATCAGAGCTTCCATGCTTCGCTCGAATCGGTCGGAGAAGATATGAGGCGCGGCTTCCGCTTCTTCGGAAACAACGGAAATTTCGGCGCCGAGAATTGCATCGTAAGCTTCCGCAAAAGCTGCTTCATACGGTTTCATCGTTCCTCGCCTCCTTCCTTTCCGAGCATTGCATCAAGCATTGTTCTGCCCCTGTACAGCCGCTTCTTAACGGTATCGGCCTTTTCGTTAAAAAGGAGCGAAATGTCGCCGATCGAGAAGCCCTTTGCCCGCATCCAGAGAACGTCGGAGTATATCGGGTCAAGCCTGCGGATCGCTTCAAACGCCGCTTTAAGCGCCTGCCGGCTGCCGACAAGCTCCGCGAGCCTGTCTTCGGCGAATTGATCCGTAAGCTCATGCGCTCCGTCCGGGAGCTCCTCGAGCGAAGTGAATTTGCTTTTTCGCTTTGCAAGATTGATGGCCCGATTTCTCGTGCTGACAAAAAGAAATTTGCGGCGCCCTTCATCATCGCGCTGCGAAAGCTTGTCAATGAATTCGTCGGCGACGATGCAAAAGATCTCCTGAACGATGTCTTCGGAATCCGAAGCATCGCGGAGGTATTTGAAAGCGGTCCGAAACATTTCCTGACGGCAGCTTCCGTAAAGCTCCGTGAAGAGGGTGCGTTCGTCTTCGGTTTTGATGGATGAAAGACAAATAAGCATTGGATCGGTCCTCTTGAATGCTTGAGGAAATCGAAAATCGAAAGAAAGGTTCCGCCTCGCCTGCGGCGCGATCGCGAACGATACAATAATAATCCAAAGTCCGCAAAATATCAAGACGGAAATCGATTTTCCTTTGCCATCCCCGGCCGGGAAGAGCGAAACGGCCGGAGAGGCGCGGACAAAAACCGGCGGCGGTCTGCGGAACCGTGAACGGGCAAATAATAAAATCCGGGCCGGACGATTGTCCGACCCGTTCTTGCTGTGATCATCGGGCTTTCCCGCCGCTCCGGATCATTGCCGGATCGGAAGAGCCGCGCCGGGCTTTAAATTCACGGCTTAAAATTCGAAACGGATCTCGACGATGCCGCGGTGCTCGGCGTTCCTCGTGCCGTCCTTATAGATGATCACGAAACAGCCGAGTTCCTCATCGGGGAGGACGGTGCCGCCGATGGCGAGAGCGAAAGTGCAGCTCGAAATGCTGATATTCGCAAGCTCGGCGGTGAGGTCGGTCTCGCGGCCGTTCGCGTCGACGAGGATGAGCTTTTTCGCTTTATCCGCTTCGAGGCCGATGGCGCTGAGGACGGTTTTCAGCGAAACGCCTTGATAACTGACTTTTGAACCGTTCTTGTCCTTGCCGGATTCGCGGTCCCAAACGGAGGCGGTGGTATGCGCCATATCGTCGAGCTCATTCCCGGTGAAGGTCTGTGTCTTGCCTTCGTTGAAGGTGATCGTGAGGACCTGCCTGTTATTGAGGCTCGGCCAGAGCTTGCGGCCGTATACGCCGCTTTCGGTATCAACGCCGCTTTCCTTCGAGCCGCCGCTGTTTTTGCCGCTGCCGGATCCGTCTGAAGTTCCCGGGTCAACGGGATTCTGCTGCGCCGCGCAGGCGGAGCACAGAAAAGCGAAGGCGAACAGGATCGCCAGAAGCAGGGGGAGAAGTCTTTTAACTCTATTCATAACGAAACCTCCGAAATTATTGCTTTGCCGGTGCGCGGATCCCTTGCACCGAATCCGATTTTAGCAGAAAGCGCGGGAAAAATCAACCCCGCGGTTCCCGAAGGACGCTGAGCTCGCCGACGCCGTAATAGCGGAAGCATTCGACGGCGGCTTCGCCGATGCGCTCGCCGGCGGTGACGATCGGCACGGCGGGAGGGCAGGCGATATGCCCGAAGCCGAGAACGCGGCCGAGGGCTTTTTCCGCGGGGACGCGATCCTGCGGGGAAAGTATCGCTTCGCGGAAGGAAACGGCGCGGTCGGGCGCGGGCAGAGAGGGGGGCTTTTCGGAAATCGGCGGCCGTTTTTCAAGCGAAAGCACGGCGTTTTCGATCGCTTTGAGATCGGTTTTCCCGTTTTCGGGCGAAAGCATCAGCACGCAGAAATCCGGATCCGCAAACTCCGGCTCGATGCCCTGAAGGCGCAGCTCGGCGGCGAATTCCGCGCCGGTATAGCCCGCTTCCTTCGGCATAAAGCTAAGCTTCAGCGGCTCATCGCCGATCAGGCGCCAATCCTTCGCCGAAAGACGCTCCGAAGTTTCGCGGACGCTTGCGGCGTATTCCCGGATCTTTTCGGCATATCCGCCCGTAAGCAGCGCGTTGGCGTTGTCGAGCGACTGCATGATCAGGTAGGAAGGGCTTGTCGAAGCGAAAAGGGCGAGCGCGGCTTCCGCCTGCTCCGCGAAAACGGAAGGCGCGGCGCGGTGGATATGCAGATACGCCGCTCCCGTGAGGCAGGGGAGGGTCTTATGCGCCGAATCGCAGCACATGTCCGCGCCGAGGTCGATCGGGTGCATGCTCATTTCGAGGAATTTCAGATATGTCCCGTGCGCGTTATCGACGAGCAGAGGCACGCCGTGCCAATGGCAGACGGCGGCGACGGAGCGGATGTTTTCGATGTTTCCGAGATAATCGGGCGAGGTGATATAGACGGCGATCGGCTTTTCCCGCTCGTTTTCGCCGGCAAGCAGCTCATCGAGCGCGCGGATATCCGTTTTGCAGCGAAGAAGGCTGCTCTCCTCCGCGGGGAGCCAGCTGATATCGAGGTCGAGAAGAGCGGCTGCGGTCATCAGCGTTTTGTGCGCGTTGCGGCCCGCGAGGACGCGAAAACGCCCCGTTTCGGCGGAGGCTTCACGGCCCGCCCGCTTTGCTTCGAGCAGGGCAAGATACAGCATCGCACGGATCGAAAGAGACGAGCCTTCGCAGGAATAAAGCGTTCTGCCCGTTTCGAAAAGGGCGGCGGCGTTCTCCTCGCTCGCTTTGATGATCCCCTCCGCGCCGTATAGCTCGTCCGCGCCGGCGATCTCCGTTATATCAAGCGCTTCCGGCCCGATATAAGCCGCGCCCTTATGGGCGGGCATGTGCGCGCGCACCGTTCCGCTTTCCTTATACCTGCGGATAAAATCGATGATCGGCGTTCCGGACATTCAGTCCTCCTCTTCGAGCATTTTCGCGCATTCGAGCATGATCGCGCATTCGATGCGCTTTTTGAAGAGCACGCAGCCTTTTTCATAGACGCCGCGGATGCTCCCTGTCGCGTGGTAGGCGTTCGCAGCGCAGCCGCCGGAGCAATAGAGCTTCGCCCAGCAGTCGCGGCATTCCTCACGCGCGTAGACATTGCAGGAGGCGAATTCATCCCGCACGGCGGGGTTCGTCACGCCGTCCCAAACGTTGCCGAGGCGGAATTCTTCTTCCCCGACGAACTGGTGGCAGGGGTAAAGATCGCCCCACGGAGTCACGGCCATGTATTCCGTGCCGCTGCCGCAGCCCGAAACGCGCTTATAGATGCACGGACCGCCGGTGAGGTCGATCATGTAGTGATAGAAAGTGAAAGGCCTGCCCTCCCTGCGGCGAGCCTGCATCAGCTCCGCAAGCTTTTCGTACTGCCCGAGAACGGTTTCGATATCCTCCTCGGTGAGGGCGGAGGGGTCGTCCGCGGCGCAGACGACGGGCTCCATCGAAAGCTCCGTGAAGCCGAGGTCGAGCATCACCTTGACGTCCTCGAGAAAATCGGGGTTCGCGTGGGTGAAGGTTCCGCGCATATAGTAATTTTTCCCGCCACGCGCGGCGACGAGCTTTTGAAATTTCGGCACGATGCGGTCGAAGCTGCCGTTTCCGGCGTAATCGACGCGGAAACGGTCGTGGATCTCCTTCCGCCCGTCGAGGCTCAGAACGACGTTGCTCATCTCGCGGTTCGCGAAATCGATGACGTCGTCGTCGATCAGCATGCCGTTCGTCGTGAGGGTGAAGCGGAAATTCTTGCCCGCTTCCTTTTCGATGTCGCGGGCGTAGGCGGTGAGCTTCTTCACAACATCGAAATTCATCAGCGGTTCGCCGCCGAAGAAATCGACCTCGAGATTGCGGCGGCTGCCGGAGTTCGCAACAAGAAAATCAAGAGCCTGCTTGCCGACCTCGAAGCTCATCAGCGCGCGGTCGCCGTGGTATTTGCCCTGGCTTGCGAAGCAGTAGGAGCAGTTGAGGTTGCAGGTGTGCGCAACGTGGAGGCAGAGCGCCTTCACAACGCCGGAGGTGCGGTTCTTGAGCTCCCCGGCCATCGGCTCGAAGGTATCCGGCGCGAAAAGGCGACCTTCATCCCGAAGCTGCGCGACCTGGTCCCAGCATTCGCCGATCTCTTCTTCGGGAACGGAGAACCGCGCGGCGAGCTCGGAAACGGCCTCTTCGCGGTCCTTTTCTTCGAACATCCCGATCAGTTCATATGCGATCTCATCGACGGCGTGAACGCTGCCGGAGCAGGTATCGAGAACGATGTTCAGACCGCCGAGCTTATAACGGTGGATCATTTGTTGACCTTTCTTTCAGAAAAAAATGCCTCCCGAAGGAGGCAGTGTTTCGCAATGCTTATTTGCCGGCCTTTTGGGCTTTGTTTTCACACTGCTGGTTGGCGATGCCGCAGCTGGTCTTGCAGGCGGACTGGCAGGAAGTCTGGCATTCGCCGCAGCCTCCGTTCTTCGCGCTTTCGCAAAGGGTTTTGGCCGTCAGAGTCTTGATGTGCTTCATTTTGATATCCTCCAAATTAAGCAGATGCCGTATTATAACATAAGGAGGGGATCAAGTCAATCGATTTCGAAAAAACTGCTGCAAAAAGCCGAACGGGGCCTTAAAAAGAAATCGTTTACATTTGTTAACAATGACGTGTAAAAATTCGAATTCGAGAAGAATATAATCAATTATTTTTACAATCAGGATTGAAATTGAGGTTTTTCTATGATATACTGAAGTGCATGCAGATGCAGATGCTGTTTTTTGTGTTACTTTTAAGCGGCAGACTGCGGATTGCGGACCACAAAATATGCGGCCGTCCCGCCCCGAAAAGGGCGAAAGGGCGCTGAACCGCCTTAATCTTTGGAGGAACAACCATGAAGAAAGCACTTGCAATTATGTTTGTTGCGCTGATGCTCGTCTCCCTCACTGCCTGCGGAACAAGGAACGAGCCGAACTACAACCTCGATCGCGGCGAACTGACTGTCCCGACCCCCGTGCCGACCGCCGCGCCGACTCCGGAGCCCACTCCCGTGCCGACTCCGATCCCGAGGATCCCGTTCACCGGAACCATCGAGGATAACGTATTCGATACAGAACTGTTCTCCATGAACGTTCCCGAGAAGACCAGGTACAATCCCAGTACCTGGCAGCTCTACAAGGACAAGAGGCTGAAGGAGACCTCCCATGACCTCTATGTCGTATCCAGGGATCATTCCATCGTTGCCAACGGCATCAACATGGAGGAGATCGAAGCGTTCGTAAGGAGCAAGCTCAGCTATCCCCCGAGGGAACTCACCATTCTCCAGTCCGAAGAACTGCACGGCGCTGACGGCAGCGAAGGCATCCGCATGCTCTGCCAGGTCATCTACCACAGCGACACCTTCTACTCCGTCTTCTATGTCGGCGTGAAGGGCGACATCACGCTTGAGATCATCAGCGACGACAACATGCTTGCGAAGCATAAGGATTTCGCCGAGGCGCTGTACGAAAGCTTCGGAACCATCGTGTTCAAATAATCATCGAATGCAAAGAGCCCGCTGTTAAAGCGGGCTCTTTTTAACAAACGGGCAGCAGCGCCGCTGCGGAGGAGGAACAATGGTCAATATCGGCAACGACTGGGATGAGATCCTTAAGGAAGAATTCAAAAAGGATTATTATCTCAAGCTGCGCGCTTTTCTTGCGAACGAATACCGCACGCGGATGATCTATCCGAATATGTACGATATTTTCAACGCCCTTCGCTACACCTCTTTCGAAAACTGCAAAGCCGTCATCATCGGGCAGGATCCCTACCACGGCCCCGGCCAGGCGCACGGTCTCTGCTTTTCCGTTCAGCGCGGGGTCGAGCCGCCGCCTTCGCTCAAAAACATTTTCAAAGAGCTTTCGGACGACGTCGGCTTCGTTTATCCCGGCCACGGCGAACTCACGTATTGGGCGAAGCAGGGCGTGCTGATGCTGAACACGGTCCTGACGGTCCGCGAGCATCAGCCCAACAGCCATAAGGGTATGGGCTGGGAGATATTCACCGACAGGGTCATTTCGGAGCTGAACAAAAAAGATACGCCCGTCGTGTTCCTGCTCTGGGGCGCGAACGCGCGGCAGAAGGCGCGGGTCATCACAAACCCGATCCACGTGAAGCTCGAAGCGCCGCACCCGAGCCCGCTTTCCGCCTATAACGGCTTCTTCGGCTGCCGTCATTTCTCGAAATGCAACGCCATCCTTGAAAAGAGCGGCCAAACGCCGATCGACTGGCAGCTGCCGGAATGATTCTTTTCATATTAAAAGGCTTTCACCCAACCGGGCGAAAGCCTTTTTCGTATGGCTTATCTTTTGATCATTTCAACGGCTCGAAATCCTCCGCACCGTGCTTGCACAGCGGGCAGACGAAGTCCGCCGGGAGCTCGTCCCCCTCGTAAACATAGCCGCAGATCTTGCAGACAAAGCCCTTCTTCGGGCCGTCCGCCGGCGCGGGCTTCGGCTTGATATGCTCGAAATAATAGCTGTAGGTGACGGACGGGATCTCCGCGTCGAGCACCGTCGCTTCGGTCACTTCCGCAACGAAGAGAGTGTGGGTGCCGTAATCCCTCGCCTCAATGACTTTGCCGGAAATGAACGCGTTCGTGTATTTCGGAATGTAGTAAACGCCGTTCGCGCTGCGGCGGACGCTGTCGCATTTTTCAAACTTGTTGACGTCCCTTCCGCTCTGGAAGCCGAAATGCTTGAAGACCTTGAACGGAACGGTCTCGTTGAGGACGGAAACGTTGAAAACGCCGGTCCTGCGGATCATTTCCTCGGTGTAATTCGCCTTGTTGACGGCGATCGTGAGGCGCTTCGGGTCGTCCGTGAGCTGAACGGCGGTGTTGATGATGCAGCCGTTGTCCTTGCTGCCGTCGCGCGCGGTCAGCACGAAAAGGCCGTAGGAGAGCTTGAACATCGCCGCGTTCTCGATGCCGCTCGCAGGCGCGGCGGGAGCGGGCTCGTCCTCCCGCATGGAGTCCGCGATGGCCTTTGCGAGCGCTTTCACGTCCTCAAGCTGGTCTTCGCGCAGCGAGGAACGGATGTCCACGGTGTTTTCAAGGAAGGTCATGCCCTTGAGCGGTTCGAGGATGCCGCGCATGAGCTTGCCGCTGGTCGGGGCCCAGGAGCCGTTCTGGATGAACGCCACGGTGCGGTTCCTGAGCTGGTGCTCCGCGA
>JAEEYN010000071.1 GCA_016288175.1 Bacillota bacterium
CGTTGTAGTTCTTTACCCAGAAACTCAGCGTTGCGCCGCCCTCGGGCATATCGAAGTACGGGGACTGCGCCCAGTTGTCGGGCGTCAGCGCGCCGCCTTCATAGGACGCGGACTTGATGGTATGCGTGCCGCTGTTGGCGGTCGTTTCCGTCGTCCAGGTCCAATTCTTGCCGTCGTTGTCGGCGTCGATGAAGTTCCAGCCGCTTGTCGTGGGATCCTCTTCGAAATCCCAGGTGATAAGGGCTTCATCATCCTTCACCGGTTCGGCTTCCTGCAAGCCGCGCGCGGATACGTTATCCGCTTTTTCGACGGGCTGCAGCCTGAGCTCCTGCTCGGGTGCTGCTTTGGCGAATGCCGCTGCCGGAACGAGGGCCAGCACCATCATCGCCGCAACAAGTAGTGCGATAAGTTTTCTTGCCATAATGTTTCCTCCTGTAAAGAATTGTGTTATATGGCGTAATGAATATACCATTACACATACATTATAACAGGTACGGGATATGATTTCAAGGGGAAATGGGATAAAAGTGAATGGTGAATAGCGGATAATCAATAGTGAATAATGAAGGTGGCTTTGCCGACGGCAAAGCTTCTGAGAATTCTAATAATCCCGATAATCATTACTGCATGGAATTATAGTGGCGATAACGATTACATATAATAAAAACAGATTTTCCGCCCGCGGAAAATCCACCTCAACTGTTCACTGTTCATTATTCACCAACACAAAACAAGCAGCGCCCCCGGTCGGAAGCGCTGCCCGAAATAATTCGATCCGTTAAAATTCGATCTTCTTTTCGATATAGCCGACGAGCTCGCTTATCGGCAGGCGGACCTGCTCCATCGTGTCGCGGTCGCGGATCGTGACGGTATCCTTCTCAACGCCTTCGCCGCCCTCGATCGTTTCGAAATCGACGGTGATGCAGAGCGGAGTGCCGATCTCGTCCTGGCGGCGGTAGCGCTTGCCGATTGAACCGGTCTCGTCGAAATCGACCATGAAATGCTTCGACAGCATATCGCGAACTTCCATCGCCTTTTCGGAGAGCTTTTTGCTGAGCGGCAGCACTGCGGCCTTATACGGCGCGAGCGCGGGCTTGAGGTGCAGAACGACGCGGACGTCGTTGGTCTTCTCGTCGAGCAGCTCCTCGTCGTACGCTTCGCACAGCAGCGCGAGAACGGTGCGGTCGAGGCCGTAGGTGGACTCGATGATGTAGGGGATATAGCGCTCGTTCGTGACCGGATCGAGGTACGAAAGGTTCGTGCCGCTGTATTCCTGATGCCGCTTGAGGTCGAAATCCGTGCGGTTGTGGGTGCCGTTGATCTCGCCCCAGCCGAAGGGGAAGAGGAATTCGATGTCGCAGGCCGCTTTCGCGTAATGCGCGAGCTTCTCGTGGTCGTGGAAGCGAAGATGCTCCGGCGCGATGCCGAGATCGCGGTAATACCGCATGCCGTATTCCTTGAAATACTCATACAGCTCCGCGTCCGTGCCTTCCTTGCAGAAGGTCTGGAACTCCATCTGCTCGAACTCGATCGTGCGGAAGGTGAAGTTGCCGGGCGTGATCTCGTTGCGGAACGCCTTGCCGATCTGGCCGATGCTGAAGGGCAGCTTCGCGCGCATGGTGCGCTGCACGTTCAGATAGTTGACGTACTCGCCCTGCGCGTTTTCGGGGCGCAGATAGATGACCGACTTAGCGTCGTTGGTGACGCCGCGGAAGGTCTGGAACATCAGATTGAACTCGCGGATATCGGTGAAATTATGCTTTCCGCAGTTGGGACAGGCGATATGGTGAGCCTTGATGAAATCGAACATCTGCTCATGGGTCATGCTGTCCGCGTGCGCCTCGGGATCGAAAGCTTCGATCAGATTGTCGGCGCGGAAACGCATTTTGCATTCCTTGCAGTCGAGCAGGGGATCGGAAAAGCTCGCGATATGGCCGCTCGCTTCCCAGACGCGGGGGTGCATGAGGATATCGGCGTCAACTTCGAAGCTGTTGTGACGCTCCTGAATGAAGCGCTTGCGCCAGCTTTCCTTGACGTTGTTCTTCAGCCTTGCGCCGAGGGGACCGTAATCCCATGTGTTCGCGAGGCCGCCGTAGATCTCCGACCCAGCGAAAATGTAGCCCCGGTTCTTACACAAGGCTACAATTTTATCCATTGAAAATTCTGTTTTCATAGCTTTGAGGCGAACCTCCGAGAGGACCCTGATCAGACGTTGCGCGTGACCTTGCCGGAACGCAGACAACGGGTGCAGACATTCATCTTGCGGGGAGTACCGTCGACGATGACGTTAACGCGCTGCACGTTGGGAGCCCAAATACGCCTGGTCTTCCTGTTGGAATGGCTGACCAGATTGCCGCTCATAGCGCCCTTGCCGCATACTTCACAAAATTTACCCATTACGTTACACCTCCTTGCCTATTCTGACGCAGCTCAAATAAAACTCTGAGCTTGCGAAACGTAACTCAACTTGAACAGTTTACCACTTCTTTTGAATTTTTGCAAGTACTTTTTGCATCATTTTCGCATATATATTAGCGATTCGGGGATAATGTTAACGAAAAAAGCGCCGAACGGCAGCTGAAGGCTCCCCCGATAAACCCGGAGCCGCCTTCGGCGGCGGAACGGAATTACTTTCGATATGCCTTCGGCAAGAGATTCTTTAGCGAGCGAAGCGAGCCCGCTTGCTTCTCAGCGCGCGGCGCCGCGCCAGGCGCGTAAATGCGAACGTGAACCCGCAAAAGAGTGGTAGCGACAGCGAGCCGTCGCGAAGGCGCTTGCAACTGAGCAGGCGAGCCGAGCGTGGTCTTTTGCGGAGAGGAGAAGCAGCGGAATGAGCGAGATTTCGCGCTCCGCGCGGAAGCGAGAGATATAGAGCTTGCGACGACGAGCTGCAAACCATTCATGCCACGACAATAAACTCGGAGAACCTTCGGCGGCGGAACGGAATTACTTTCGATATGCTTTCTGCAAGGATCCTTCGAACACGATCTGAAAATAAATAAAGGAGCATCCATACCAATATGGCCACCAAAACCCAAAACCCAACCAAGACCTATCTCATCTCGATCGGCATCGCGCTCGCCGCGGGCGTGCTTTCCGCCCTCGTTTCGATGGGGAAGATGGAGGAATACGCCGCCCTCAGGCAGCCGCCGCTTTCGCCGCCGGGATGGCTTTTCCCGGTCGTGTGGACGATCCTGTTCGTGCTGATGGGCATTTCCGCCGCGCGAGTTTACCTCAACAGCCCGGAAAAATGGCCGGATGCGCTGACGACCTACGCCGTGCAGCTCGTTCTGAACGTTCTGTGGACGCCGCTGTTTTTCGCGCTCAACCTGCGCCTTGCCGCGTTCGTGCTGCTCGTTATACTGCTGATCGCCGTTATAATCATGACGGTGCAGTTTTATAAGATCGATAAAAAGGCGGCGTATCTGCAGATCCCGTACATCCTCTGGCTCGTTTTCGCGGGGTATCTGAACCTCGCGGTGTATCTTCTGAACGGCTGAGAGGGCGGCATAACCGAGCGAAACAAAGAAAACAGGAGTGCTGCTTTTCGGCCGCACTCCTGCTTTGCATACGCTTGTCAAGGCTGCCGCGCTTCCGAAAAGGATATGGAAGCGGCCCATTCGTCGACCTTCGGAGCGAGCTTTTGCGTGTCTTTATCC
>JAEEYN010000007.1 GCA_016288175.1 Bacillota bacterium
GACGACGCGCACAGGCTCATACAGCGCGTGACGGTATCGGAAAGCGGGGTTTGGGCGGTCCTTACCGTCGACGATTTCCCCATGCAAAACGCCTCCGGAGTGATCCGGGTTTGGCCTGAAATGTAACGGCAGGAACGCTGCGGCTTTCCCCGGGATGACCGCAGGTCTAATGATCCGACAAACAAGTGATCAGAATTAAGGAGTATTGAAATGAAAAGGATCATTGTTTTTTTGCTCATCTCACTGATGCTTCTTTCGATGGCGTCGGCCTGCTCGCCGAAGCCCGCGGACAGCGGAACCGATGCGACGAACACGCAGACCGCGCAGCCGGAAGAAACGCCCGGCCAAACCGCGGAGCCGACGGAAGAGCCGACGGAAACCCGGACGGAAGAGCCGACGCCGGAGCCGACCGCGACGCCCGCGCCCACGGAGGATCCCTCCCCCGCAATGGCGATCGCGCTCGCTGCGGAGCACGGACTGACCGAAGAGGATCTGCACGGCGAGTACGCGCTGTTCCTGAGGTTCAGCAAGGCCGTCGAGGGCAATTCCGCCCTCGGCAAGTATAAGGAATTCATGTATCTGATCTTCCCCGTCGTCGCGGACGCATCGCCCTATATTGATCCCGATTGCTTTTTCGATACGCTCGCGAGTCTCCGCTTCAATGAGTGTGTGCTGGATACCGGCATCGCGGGCATGTACACCGCCGGAGTGAACGTGGTGGATATAAGCACCGAGATCGATTCCTACGACTCCTATCACGTTCCGGAGGTCGTGTTCCACGAGCTCATGCACTTTGTGGACTTCAACGTGAATAATGAAATCCCCGCGATATACGTGCTGAACGGCAGGCGGCTCAACACGTTTGAGTTGGAGGAGCTCCCCGAGGAAGAGCGGGAGCAGGCCGTGGCATGCTATGAACCGGATGTTGTCACAGAGGGAGGAGCGGAGTATTTCACCGCCAAGTATTTTGCCGGAGCGGAGCGCGCGTATTTCATCCCGTCCCAGTTCCTCGCAGGCGTCGAGTACATCTTCGGCGAGGAAAAGATAAAAGAGCTCTTCTTCAGCCGCGATTCCGGCGCGGTGCTGGCGGAGCTTTTCCTGGAGGCGGGCTATTCCAAAGAAAAGTTCTACAATGCCAATCAAACGCTGAGTTTTCTGACGAACTCGGCTTCACACGGCGAGCCCTCGGTCTATATCGCGCCGGAGGATATGCTGATCGACTTATATGAGAGCAAGCTCGGCGGCGGCTGGAAGACTGACGAAGGCTTCCTGTACATCCTGAAGGCCCTGAACGGCGTTTGCGGCGAGGAATACCGGCGCAGCGAGCACGCCGACTTCCTGCGCAGCATCGAATTCCGGACCTGGGCGCAGTACGATGCTTTTAAAGAGAAGCTTTTCGTCGAACTCCCCTTCCAGCCGGATCTGAGATATCTGCCGCCCACGCCCTTTATCCGCGGCGGCCGCCTGCTGCTCGGCGCATTCGCGGAGTGGACGGACCCGGAAACGCAGGAGCATATCCGCGGAACGCTGACCGTGGACTACGATTTCGGATCGGAAACGATGCTCGGTTATGAAACGGCCGATTTTGACGCGATGATGAACCGCTATTTCGGCTGAAATAATCTATGATGCGATGAGCGGATTCCTCCGCGCGGCGAACGCATGCTGTAAATCAAGACCTCCCGTGCCGGCAAATGTGCTTTGGCAAACGCGGGAGGTTTTCATTATTCTTTTGATCGTCAAATTACGCTTTCCGAAGGCTGTGCGGATTACAGCAGGCGCGGACAGTTTCGCTTCCTGACGAACACGTTGATCACACCAAACCTATTATATCGCCGAGCGAATCTACGCAGGCGTACAGCATCGGTTTGATCTCCCCGTCCGGCGCCGTCTGATCGGGAACCATGATCACCCTGCACCCGGCGGCATAGGCGCTTTTGACCCCGTTCGGGGAATCCTCCACGGCGACGGCCTCCTCCGGCCTGACGCCGAGGACACTGCAGGCGTGCAGATAGGTATCCGGAGCAGGTTTGCCCCGTGCAACCATGTTTGCGGAAATAATTTTATCAAAATAACCCATTACGCCGGTTTCCCTGAGCTGCTTTTCCGCTCTGTCCGTCGTGCCGGCAGTCGCCAGAGCTATGATTACGCCTTTTGCCTTCAGCCACGCAAGCAGTTCTTTCGCGCCGGGCTTGAGATAAACGCCATGCTCCGCCGCAATGGAATTGAAAATGCTGTGGGCAAGGGCCTTTATCTCCGCGGGGCGGCATGCGTCGCCGAACCATGCCTTCAGCTGTTCGTCGGCGAAGGGCATCCCGAGGGAGCGGAGCGCAAGCGTCTTCTCCCTGTCCAGCTCAAAGCCGGACCGCTCCCCCGCCTCGGCCCATGCCTTCTGAAAGTATTTTTCCGTATCCGTCATCGTTCCGTCAAGGTCGAAAATGACCGCGCGGACAGTGTTTTCAGCTCCGAGCAGCGGAAGCACTTCGTTGAGATCGCTTATCACGTGATCGATCCTGAGATCCGACGGCAAAGGTTTCTTTTCAGGGTTGTACCAGCAGGTTTTTATACCGGCGTTGATGCCGCCGCGCATATCGCTCGTCAACGAATCCCCGACTATCATAACGGTTGAAAGACCGCGGAGGCGTATCCGGGAAAACACCTTTTCAAAGAAAGCGGTATCGGGCTTTTCGACGCCCAGCTCCTCTGAAAGAAAAACGCCGTCCATCAGCTCGCCAAGCCCCGAAAGGCGGAGCTTCTTTGTTTGCGCGGCGACGGTTCCGTTCGAAACAGCGTACTGCCTGACCTTACCCTTCAGGGCTTTGACGATATCGATGCTGTCGTCATGGAAGACGATCGTATCGCCGAGAGTTAGCTGATACCTTTCATTGAACGCGGGAGCGGTCTTCGGATCGATGCCGTATTCGCCGAAGAATTGCTCGAAGCGGCCGAGCAGCACTTCCGGTCTTGAAAGCTCGCCTTTTTCAAGCCTCTGCCAGAAGCCGACGTTGATCTCGTGATAGCGCGCAAGCATTTCGTCCGTGCATTCGCCGAGACCAAACTCCGTAAACAGAGTTCGTATCGCAGCCCTTTCCGCGGCGTCGAAATCCAAAAGAGTGCCGTCAACGTCCCATAAAACAGTGTCGATCATCTTCAGTTAACCCCTCGTATCCTCGTTTCTTTACGCAGCTTATGACAGCACTGCTTTCACTTTTCATGCACGAGCTTGCCGCTCATGTGCTCGATTTTTATTTCCATGATACGGACTCTTTCAAAATCGCGCTCCAGCTCCCGGTCAAGCTCCTCCTCGTCCGGATAATACTTCATGCCAAACGCCTTGGCCTTTTCGTATTTGACGTCGGCATCCTTGACCGGCTTGACCCGGCCGAACACTATCACGCTCCTGACGTAATACGACCAGTCGCCGTGCTGCTCGCCCGCGTCGTGCGCGGTAAAGCAAACCTTATCGCAATTGTTCATCGCGTCGGCCTTGTGCCCCTCGCGTGAACAATGGAAAAAGATCTTGTTTTCGGCTTGATCGTAATAGAAATTGATGGGCAGGGCATAGGGATAGCCGCCGTCGCCGATGACGGCCAGCGTGCCCCGCTTTTCTGTTTTGAGAATACGAATGCATTCATCTTCGGAAAGCGCCTGTTTAAAGCGGCGCATCGGTCTGAAAGACTGTTCCATATACTTTCGCTCCATATCGTTCAGTTTGGTTTCGATCCTGTTTTCTTAATCACATGTCCTCTGCAGGATAGATCATACTTACATTATAGCAGAAAATCCGGCTTGCATAAACCTTTGTTTGATCGGCATAGAAGATGTTTTCGCCAATAA
>JAEEYN010000072.1 GCA_016288175.1 Bacillota bacterium
CCGACGCCGTGATGATCATGCGTTACGCAATGGGTTTGATCGACGAATTCTGATTGATGTAAGCAAAAAGCCCGTCTTTCCGTTCCGGAGAGACGGGCTTTTTATTTTCTGTTAACGGCGATCAGTCGACGATGGTCTCGCTGGACTTAAGCTGCAGCAGGAGTTTTTCGAAGAATTCGATATAAAACCCGAGCCTCTCCCGCCAGATGCGCTCCGCGGTCTTCGTGCCCATCGGCATTTCGCGCAGCTCATTTAGGCGCGCAAGCCGTTTTTCCGAATAATCAAGTTTTTCCGCGAAATCCTTTTCAAGGAATGCGTCTTTTGCAAGGATCTCATGGATGCGGTAAACGTCGAAGCGGTCAATATTGTCCGCGTCGCCTACGGTGAGCGCGAAAGCCGTACGCTCGCCGGGGAAACCCGCCTCGTCATCGACATGGATCGCGATGCCGTAGCAGATATCGTTGATCCTATCCTCCGGGAAACCGAGTTCCCGCAGGAACGGGCGGGCGATCGCGGCGGCGCGGCGTCCGTGCTCCCTCCAGCCGTTTTCGCCGAATTCCTCGCAATACGAAACGTCGTGCAGAAGGCAGGCCACGATCGTTTCGGTTTCGTCGAAGCCTTCCTCGCGCGCGATCATGCGGCCGATATTCGCAACGCGGTAAGTGTGCTCGAGGCGGTAGTCCCTCGCCTCGGGATGAGCGGAAAGATAGGCTGCCTCATTGAATTTTTGCTTAATAAACGCTTCTGTTTTTGATACTGTTTCCCTGTTCATCTCAATTCCCTCTTTTCATCCTGATAAGGAATTCGCATGTGTCGTCGACCCGCTGTTTTTCATCCGTCAGCCGGAAGCCGAGCCGTTCGTAGAAGCGGATCGCGTTCAAGTTTTTCTCGAGCACGAGCAGATTATCCGCGCCGAGACCGACTGCGCGGGAAAGAAGCGCCGAACCGATGCCCCGGCCCGTGAAGGCGGGCTCGACGAACAGCTTTTCGATCTCCTTCCCGTTGATGCGGATAAAACCCTTCACGACGCCGTCATCATAGACAAAGCTGTTTTCGATGCGCTCCGGCTCGCGCAGGTATTCTTCGGTCAGTACCGGAACGCTGAGCTCCGAAAAGAAATAAGCATCCGTTTTGAAGATCGGATAAAAATTCAGGCGGTAGCTGAAAACCTCGATCTCCGCAAGGCGGGACGCGTCCCCCGCCGCTGCTTTTCTGACATTCATGTTTTCCCCTTCCTTCGCCGCTGCGCCATTGATCCTGCTCATATTCTATACCGTTTTTCCCCGTCTGTAAAGCTTTCCCGCTTGATCCCGAAAGAAACAAAAACCCGCCGTCTCCAAAGGGAAGCGGCGGGCATTTTCTTTATTGGATCTTACGCAAAGAACTTGCCGATGATGTCGACGATCTCCGCGCCGATGCGCTTCTGCGCCTCAACGGTCGAAGCACCGATATGGGGAGTGCAGCTGACGTGCGGATGGTTGAAGAGCGCCTCGTTCTTGGAAGGCTCCTCCGCCCAAACATCGAGACCCGCGGCGCGGACCTTGCCGCTCTCGAGCGCTTCGAGCAGAGCCGCCTCATCGACGTTGGTGCCGCGGCTGGTGTTGATGATGTTCACGCCGTCCTTCATCTTTGCGATGGTCTCGGCGTTGATGAGAGCGCCGCCGTCAACAGCAGGCGCATGAACGCTGATGAAATCGGCCTTTGCGAGCAGCTCGTCCATCTCGACGTAGTTGATGCCGGTCTTCTCCTCGATGCCGGGGATGTGGAAGATATCGAACGCGATGACGTTCATGCCGAGACCCTTCGCCATCCTGCCGAGCGCCTGGCCGATGCGGCCGAAGCCTACGATGCCGAGGGTCTTGCCGCCGAGCTCGATGCCCTTCGCGTAGGCCTTCTTCTCCCACTTGCCTTCACGCATGGTGTGGTTGGAGATGCCGACGAAACGCGCGCAGGCGAGCATATGGGCGACCGCGAGCTCCGCGACCGCGTCGCTGGAGGCGCGGGGGGTGTTCATGACCTTGATGCCCTTTTCTTCGGCATACTTGTGGTCGATGTTGTCGATGCCGACGCCGCCGCGGATGATCAGCTTCAGCCTGCCGGTCTCGCAAGCCGCGTCGATGATGGGCTGGCGGACCTTGGTCGCGCTGCGAACGACGAGAACGTCATAATTCTTTACCTGCTCCGCAAGCTCTGCGGGCTCATAGAACTGCTCAACGACCTCGTGACCCTGTGCACGGAGGGTTGCAACAGCGTTTTTCTCCATACCGTCGGAAGCAAGAATACGCATAATTTTTTCTCCTTAATAATTATATTTTTCAGTGGAAGGAGCCCCATTCGGAGCTCCCGTGTGTCGATTCAAGGCTCAGCCCTTGTAGTTTTCCTTCTCGTACTGGCGGAGGAAATCAACGAGAGCGACAACGCCCTCCTTGGGCATTGCGTTGTAGATGGAGGCGCGGAGGCCGCCGACGCTCTTGTGGCCCTTGAGGTTATCGAAACCGGCTGCCTTGGTCGCGGCAACGACGGCTGCGTCGCTCTCCGCGGACTCGGTGACGAAGGGAACGTTCATGAGGGAGCGGAACTCCTTCTCAACGGTGCCCTTGAACATCTTGGACTCATCGAGGAAGTCGTACAGAATCTTTGCCTTTTCCCGGTTCATCTTGTCCATGACCTCGAGGCCGCCGATGCTCTTCAGATACTTGAAGA
>JAEEYN010000073.1 GCA_016288175.1 Bacillota bacterium
AGGTTCGGACTCTTCTCCTCAATAATATGCAGCGTCTTCTCGATCGCGGTATTGAGAACGTCCTCGAGGTAGATCGCGTTGCCCTTTCTTGTTGAGAAGGTCATGTCCTCCATGCTGATCATGCC
This sequence comes from Bacillota bacterium, assembly GCA_016288175.1. Taxonomy (GTDB): domain Bacteria; phylum Bacillota; class Clostridia; order Christensenellales; family CAG-138; genus PeH17. The sequence continues at coordinate 126 of JAEEYN010000073.1, forward strand.
GAAATTGACATGAACGCAGTCCTTCGCCCAATCGTAGCCCATGAGCTCGAGGACTTTGAAGAACTGGCGGAAATGCAGGTTCTGCTGATAGGCGACAACGTAGAGCGATTTATAGAAATCGTAGGTCTCCTTGCGGTATTTCGCCGCGGCGATATCGCGGGTCGCGTAGATCGTGCTGCCGTCGCTCTTGAGGATGATGCAGGGAGGCATATCGTATTCGGAAAGATCGACGATGGTCATGCCGTTATCGACCTTCGAAATGCCCTTGTCGGCAAGCTCCTTGATGATCGCGGGCATCTTGTCTTCATAGAAGGATTCGCCGTTGTAGCTGTCGAAAGTGATCCCGAGAAGATCGTAGACCTTCGCAACGTCCTTGAGCGTGACTTCCTTGAACCACTGGAACAGCGCCCAGTCAGCGGGTTCGTGCATCTCGATGCGGTGGAACGCCGCACGCGCTTCGTCGTTGAGCTCCGGATGCTTTTCGGCTTCTTCATGGAACTTGACGTAGAGCGCAACGAGCTCGCGCATGGAGTTGCCGTTCTCGATCTTTTCACGGTCGCCCCAAAGGTTGTAGGCAACGATCATCTTGCCGAACTGGGTACCCCAATCGCCGAGGTGATTGATGCTGATCGTATGGAAACCGAGATGGTCGTAGATCCGCTTGAGCGAATTGCCGAGCACCGTTGTCGTGATGTGGTGGATGCCGAAGGGCTTCGCGATGTTGATCGAGGAATACTCGACGCAGACGTTGCGGCCCGCGCCTTCGTCCGAGGAACCGTATTTATCGCCTTCCATGAGGACGCGCGAGATCACGGTCCGGGCAAAAGCGGACTTGTCGGTAAAGAAATTGAGATAACCGCCGACGGCCTCGATCTTCGAAAAGCCTTCCAGCTCCCCGAGCTTTTCACGCAGCTCCGCGGCGATCGCGGGAGGCGCTTTGCGGAAAGTTTTCGCAAGCTTGAAGCAGGGGAGAGCGAAATCGCCGATCTCCGGATTCGGAGGCGTTTCGATCATGCCGCCGATCTGGTCCTCGGTGAGACCGCTTGCATTTGCAAGAGCGGTGCAAAGGATCGCTTTAAAATCCATATTTGATCCTCCTTGAGGGATTGACAAAACAGTTTGCCGTTTTGAACCGGCTGTGCGCCGGGAGAACGGGCGGAAAGCGGCAGTACACCACTTACCACATTTTATTATATCACAAAAAATTTGGCTGCACAATTGCCAAATCGATTTTTATCTGATATAATCAATATTTGAATGGGTTGGTATGGCTTTTGGCCTGCAAAGGCCGAAAAAACAGCCGCATTCAAACGAAACGAAGGGAAAACTGCGCCAAACAATATGGCAAAAACAAAGAAAACATATTCACCCGCTGAAAAAAAACGCAGGCGGCGCAGGCATAATGCGATAGTCTACACGATCGCGATCCTGCTTTTCCTTACAGGCGCCGTGATAATCATAAGCGACCAGACGTTGTTCTTCCCGAGGCTTTGGGAAAGCTTTTCAAGCTGTGTCGGCATCAGCAAGGACGTGAAGCCCACTCCGTCCCCGGATGAGCAGAACGCCGGCTTCGTCTGGGTGACGGCCGATCCGAACGACACGGATACGCACTGGGATATCCACATCGAAGGCTCGGGCCATGAACCCGGCGAGAACGATTACTGGGATAATCCCTACGAGACGCTCCCGCCCGGCGTAACGCCGGATCCGAATGCGACTCCGCGCCCGACGAGGCCGCCGACGCCCCCGACTTCACACGCGCCTGTCGCGCCGACAAGCCCGTACGCGCCGAAGAATGTTTATTTCCTCAACAGGTACACCGCTGCGAACATCACCGACACGACCTGCCCCGTCGATCCCGTCGGCTATAACAGCAAGGGCCAGATGGACACCGTCCATTCCGCCTTCCGCGCCGGCTGGTTCATGTACGGCGGAGACCCCGTCCACGGCGGAAACACCCTTATCGCAGGCCACAACCGCTACAGCGGCAGAAAAGGCTGGTTCTCGCTGATCCAGGAGGGGAAGATCCAGCCCGGCGATGTGGTCGTCGTGGAGCTCAACAGCGGAGATTACACCTATTTCATGGTCGATTTCGTTGAACGCTATGAGTACGACGCCGTTCCCGATGAGATCATGAACACCGGCGGACGCCCGAGGCTGACTCTTATCACCTGCTACGGTGACTACGACAGCAGCATCCACACTTCCCGCCACCGCGTGATCGCGGTCTGCTACCCCGTTTATCTGAACGACAACGGAGGTAATACAACCGCCGCGCCGACCGACCCGCCGCCCGTAACGCAGAATCCTGCGACGGGACGCGAGTAACGAACAAAAGCAAACTGTCCGCCCTTCTCGGGTTGGTACAAAAATAATCAACATTCTTCTGAACTTTAACAAGGAGGTAGTTTATGTCCGGACATTCCAAATGGGCAAACATTAAGAACAAGAAAGAAAAGACCGATAATCAGCGCGGCAAGATCTTCACGAAGATCGGCAGAGAGATCGCGATAGCCGTCAAAGAGGGCGGCGGCGACCCCATCAACAACTCCAAGCTTCGCGACGTTATCGCGAAAGCGAAGGCCGCGAACATGCCCAACGACAACATTACCCGCTCCATTAAGAAGGCCGCGGGCGAAATGGGCTCCATCAACTACGAGAGCGGCAGCTACGAAGGCTACGGTCCCGGCGGCGTCGCGGTCATCGTCGAGGTTTTGACCGACAACCGCAACCGTACCGCTGCGGAGATCCGCCACCTTTTCGATAAATACGGCAACGGCATGGGCAACTCCGGCTGCGTCAGCTGGATGTTCGACCGCAAAGGTCATATCGTTATCGAGCGCAGCGCTTCCATCGATGAGGACGATCTGATGATGCAGGCCCTCGATTTCGGCGCCGAGGATTTCGCAGCGCAGGATGACTGCTTCGAGATCTTCACCGCTCCGAACGATTTTTCCGCCGTACGCGAAGCTCTCGAAGGCGCGGGCTACAGCTTCCTGTCCGCCGAAACGGAAATGATCCCCTCCAACACAGTGGATGTTTCCGATCCCGAAATGGTCGAAAAGATCGAGCGCATGCTTGAGATGTTCGAGGACAACGATGATGTTCAGGAAGTTTTCCACAACGCTATTCTCCCGGAGACCGAGGAAGAAGAATGATGAATTTGAACGCATCGCAGCGCCGCGCGGCGCTGCGGTGCGCTTCGGATGCATCACGAACAGGAGAATAACGCTTTGCTGAATCTTTTTAAAACTCGCAACAATAAGAAAAAAGCTTTGGTCTTTGTTGATTACGAGTACTGGTTCTATTCCTACAAAAACAAGTACGGGATACGGCCGAACGTAACGGCATGGCGTCAGGAACTTGAAAAGCGTTTTCAGATCGTTGACATTATGATCTTTGCCGATTTCAATTCTCCGAGCATCGGCGAGGAACTGATCCATCTGCGCACAATAACGAACACGATAATCGAAACGGGCACGGCAACGCAGGTCCGCAAAAAGGACATGACGGACTTCGTAATGCTGGATTATATCTACCAGAGCGTTCCGGACAGGCGCGACGTCGGAACTTATGTGATCTTCACCGGCGACGGCCATTTTCAGTCCGTAGTTAAATATCTAGCCCAGAAATGCAAAAAGAACGTGGTCGTATACGGCGTTGAATCGACTTTCAGCAGCAGGCTGAAGGCCGTTTCGCAAAGCGTAGAGCTGCTTCCGACGAAGCAGGAGATGGACGATTGCTATACAAAAATGATCCTGAGCAGCTTTGCGCGGCTCAATAACAAGCCCAGCGCGACGCCGACATTCTGGGGAACTGTGGAATCGGTCGCAAAGTTCAACAACGTTCCCGAAGACGCGATAAAGCAGACCATGCTTAAACTGATCGCCAACGAATACATTGCCCAGCGCGAGCTTCGGCTGAAGGGCGACAAACAGGTCCGCATCGTTGTTCCCGACTGGAATAAGCTCCGCAGGGACGGGATCTACGACCTTAAAACCAACTGATCAAAGCTTCTAAACGGACGGGTGAAAGCCCCGGAAAACCATACTTTTTGAACATCGTACCGAAAGCGGCAGGGGATTGCCCCCGGCCGCTTTTGTTGATTCATGGGTGCTCCTCTTTCGCGCCGTCGTTTTATCATATAATCCTTGTAAAGCCTTGACTATCATCCGCCTTGGAATTATAATTAAGTTTGGATGTTTGCGGCGTCGAGCCGCTCAGAATCGACAAAGGAGATCGAAGAATAATGGTAACCATTAACGGAATGAGTCTGACCGTCGAGCAGGTCGCCGCGGTCGCGCGCAAGAATGAAAAAGTCCGTATTTCCGCCGAGGCGAAAAAGGCCGTCAACAAGGCTCGTGCCTATGTCGAAAAGAAGCTTGATGAACAGGCTGTCGTCTACGGCCTCACCACCGGCTTCGGCAAGTTTTCCGATAAATACATTCCTCTGGATGAGACCGCGCAGCTCCAGCGGAACCTGATCATTTCGCATTCCTGCGGCATGGGCAATCCCCTTCCGACGGAGTGCGTACGCGCCGCGATGCTGCTCCGCTGCAACGCGCTTTGCCGCGGCAATTCCGGCAT
>JAEEYN010000074.1 GCA_016288175.1 Bacillota bacterium
GCTTCCTTCCCGGACGGCCCGCAGCCCGAAAACGGGATGCAGAGCATGGATATCAACAGTGCGGTCGCAAGGATCTTTTTAAACATAGCTGCCTCGAAAAAGCGGGTTCCCGCTTATAAAAATCAGTTCTCCTGCCGCTCGCGTTTGCGGATTATCAGGCGCAGCGGCGTCGCCTTGATATCGAAGGATTTGCGGATATAGTTTTCAAGATACCGCTTATAGGAAAAGTGCATGAGGTCCGGCTCGTTGACGAAGATCACGAACGTCGGGGGCTTCGTGCTGACCTGCGTCGCGTAGTAGATGCGCAGGCGGCGGCCGCCGGAAAGCGGCGGATCGTTCATCGTCACGGCTTCGTTGACGATCGTGTTGAGCTTGCCCGTCGAAATGCGGATACTGTTCTGCTCGAGCGCGTATTCCGCAAGCTCCATCACGCGGTTGACGCGCAGGCCGGTCTTGGCGGAGATGAAGAGCATCGGAACATAGCTCATGAACGCGAGATCGACGAGCATATCCTTTTTGAATTTATCGGCGGTGTAGGTGTCCTTCTCAATCGCGTCCCATTTATTGACGACGACGACGCTCGCCTTGCCCTCCTCGTGAACATAGCCCGCTATGCGCACGTCCTGCTCCGAAAGACCTCTCTCCGCGTCCACGACGATCAGCGCGATGTCGCAGCGGCGGATGGCGGCAAGGGAGCGGATGACGCTGTAGCGCTCGACCGTTTCGTCCTCCACCGCACGCTTCCTGCGGATGCCGGCGGTGTCGATCAGCGTGTATTCCTTTTCGTTCCAAATGAAGGGCGTGTCGATCGCGTCCCTCGTCGTGCCGGGAACGTTGCTGACGATGCTCCTCTCCTGCCCGAGAAGGGCATTGAGAAGGCTGGATTTGCCGACGTTCGGGCGGCCGACGATCGCGATACTCGGGTTCTCCTCCGCGGCCTCCTCCTCGATCTTCGGGAAATAGGAGACCACCTCGTCGAGCATGTCGCCGAGGCCGAGGCCCTGCTCCGCGGAGATGCCGAAGGGATTGCCGATACCGAGGGCATAGAAATCATAGACCGTTTCCTCGTATTTCGGGTGGTCGATCTTGTTGACGGCGAGCACGACGGGCTTCTTCGAGCGGCGGAGCATCTCCGCGACCTCCTCATCGGCCGCGGTCAGGCCCGCGCGGCCGTCCACGATGAAGATGATGACGTGCGCGGTGTCGATCGCAAGCTCCGCCTGGCGGCGCATCTGCTTCGCGATGATGTCCTCGCTTTCCGGCTCAATGCCGCCGGTATCGATCAAAGTGAAACGGTAGTCGAGCCATTCGCCGTCCGCGTAGATGCGGTCGCGCGTGACGCCGGGCGTATCCTCGACGATCGCGATGCGCTTGCCGACAAGCTTGTTGAAAAGGGTGGATTTGCCCACGTTCGGGCGGCCTACGATGGCTATCAAGGGCTTCATAGCACAGCTCCTTTATTCAGTATTATTCGGAACGCTCCCGAAGCGTTACCGCAGGGAAGCAAGAATTTCGTTGAGTTCGTCGATAAAATCCGCACCGTCGCCGGCGCTGACCTTATAGACGGGCATGGAAAGGATCTCAGAAACGTCCGCGATGCGCAGACCGTCGAGGAAAACCGTGTCGTTTTCGCGCAGCATCGTATGCGGCAGCAGCAGTGCGCGTCCGTGAAGCTTTCCGCCGCTCCACTGGGCGAGGATGTCCCGCGCCGTAGTGAGGCCGGTGACGGTGACGGTATGACCGAAGAAATCGTTCAGAACGGGATGCACGCTGATCCTGACGTTGAAGGGCAGCAGCTTATCGAAAAGCGCCTGCATCAGCGGGGCGATCGAAACGCCGCTCACCGAATCGAATTCAATAAGGGAGGGCTGCTTTTCGACGGTGTCGAGCATCAGCAGGAAATCGTGCTCGAAAAGGCGGTAGAGACCGACGCCGTTCTCGATCTGCTCGAAATCGCCGTAAGCTTCATAGGGCGGGAGAGTGAGCCCGGCGGCAAGATACATTTCGTCCGAGGCATAGCAAAAATCCGTTATCCCATGGCGCTTTTTGAAGGCGTCGATCTGCCCGATGCACTCCCGGGCGATCTGCTTTGTGACCGGATCGAGCGGGTAGAGTCCCTCCCGGTGCTTCGTGAGGCCGAGGGGGACGACAGCGACGGAGCGGCAGCTCGGACGGAGCTCAAACAGGTCGGAAAGCGTTTTTTCGAGGACCTCGCCGTCGTTGATGCCGGGGCAGAGCACGACCTGGCAGTGGAAGCCGAGACCCGCTTCATGGAGCCTTTTAAGGCGGGGGAGCAGGTTTTCGGCGTTCTTGCTTCGCATCATGCGGCTGCGGACCTCGCCGTCGGTCGCGTGGACGGTGATATAAAGCGGCGCGGCGCGGCGGGCGAGGATGCGCTCGAACTCCCTTTCGGAAACGTTCGTGAGCGTCACGTAATTGCCCATGATCAGCGAAAGCCGCCAGTCGTCATCCTTGAAATAGAGCGTCTTTCGGTTGCCGTGGGGCATCTGGTCGATGAAGCAGAAGATGCAGTGGTTCGCGCACTGCCGCACCGGGCTCATGAGGCCGGTTTCGAAGCCGAGACCGAGCGGCTCGTATTCATCCTTGCGGATGCGGAAGGTATGCTCCTTCGCGCCGGCGGGGGCGGGCTCCTCTCCGGCATGCTCCGCGCCCTTCTGCCAGCTTTCCGAAAGTTCGCTTTCGGCCGGGTCCGCGGCGGGGGCTTCGAGAACGGTGACGGAAATACGGCTCTGAGCGGTGAGCTGCTCATAGTCGATGATGTCGTATATGTCCTGACCGTCGATCGCCGTCAGATACCAGCCGGGTCGGATGCCGGCCTTATCCGCAGGCGAACCCGCGTCAACGCATGTGATCCTGTGCTTCATGCTGCCTCCGCGCGGAGCAGGCTGTTCGATGCGTCCGCACAAATTACCATTTTAATTATAGCACAAAGAACGGGTCTTGGCAAATCGGCGGGCGAAAAGAAATGCCGGCTTTGACATCGGAGGCATTATGATGTATAATAAACTCGGTATACCATGAGCGGGAAGTTTATCCGCCGCGGCTGCCGATGAACCGTATAACTGGTGGAATGAAATGAAAAACACAACCCGAAAGATATCGCTTAAACTCCTTGCCCTGCTTCTCGCCTCGCTGGCGGCGCTTGCAGCCTCCGCCTGCGCGAAAAAGGTCGATTCCCCGAAGCTCGAGCACAGCGTCATGCAGTTCTACTGCCCGAACGACGGCATGACGTCGCTTTTCCTGGACGGGAAAAAGCTCGACGATCAAATCGGCGGAGCGATAACGAAGATCGGCACCGTCGACGGCACGAAGGGCTTTGTGACAGCCGCGACCGCGCTCTACCGTTTCGATGAAACGGGGCTTTTGAAGATCTATCCCGCCGCCGTCACGAACGCAGTGCTTTCGCTGGACGAACGTTTCATCCTTTTCGCTTCATCCACCGAAGTTTTCCTTTACGATCACGATAAAAAGAGCTACGACAAGATCCCGGATACCGACTGCAAAAGCGTAGTCGGCCTCGTGCTTTCGCCCGACGGAAGCGCCGCGGGCATCACCGTTGTCGACGCGAACGACCGCATCAACGCCTATACATATATCGACGGAAAGACCTCTCTTTACGGCAGCGACCGCTGCATCGCCGCGATCGGAAACGGCGGCAAAACGAGCTACTGTCTCGCCGCGCCGAACGGCGAGGTCTCCGGCGAGCTCTATTATGTGAACGGCGGGAAAGAGATCCGCATCGCCGAGAACGTATCCAATTATTTCGAAGTCAACCGCGATCTTTCGGAGATCACCTTCGATATCGACAGCAGGACCTATATCAGCAGGAACGGCGGGGAAGCGAAGAAGCTCGTTGAAGATTCCGTGCTTTCCTATTCCGGCGCGCAGAAGGCGGAGCAGGGCGGAAGAGCCGTTGTGACGCTCCTTAAAAACACCAACACCCTGCTTGACAGCGTTTTCTATTCCGAGGTCACGGGCGAGCACGAGGACGGCTATACCGTGAACGCATACAATATTTATTACGTCGATTCCTCGCTGAACGTTTCGACCCTCGCGCGGGGCGCATCCCAGTTCTCCGTTTCGGATGACGGCACGGCGATCCTCTGCACTGTGGACGAGGTGCTCTACCGCGTCTCCGCGCATAACCCGAAAAAGCCGGAGCAGCTCGCGAAGGACGTTTATTCCTTCTGCTGCACGCCGGACCTCAAAACCATCTATCCGATCAGCACCGGCGGCAACCTCTGGCGCATCGAAAACGGCACGAGCTCGCCGATCCTGCTGCTCGGCATCCAGCTTGCGAAGCTTATGGACAACGGCGTTGCGGTCTGCTATGCCCCGATGGACGGCGGCGGAACGCTGATCTGGATGCAGAACGGCACCTGGGGCACGATCCGCGAAAACGTCTCGTTCTTCGAGGTCTATCCCGGAATGGCGGCGCTGCTCTCGGATCACGACGAAGCGAACAACACCTACGATCTTTATATCAGCACGGACGGCATAAACTTCAGCCTTGCGGAGGAAGACGTCCGTATCGGCCGATAAACCCGATTTTTCACAAGGAACGACCGTTGCTGCCGGGTAACGCAGCGGGAAGGAAAAAGCCATGAAAACGAAAAGGAACGGATCGAAGAGGCTTTGCGCGGTATTGCTTCTTTCGGCGTTTTTGCTGATACCGCTCGCGGGAGCCGCGGCGGAGATCCTTAACGGGTCGTTTTTCGGCGGCCGGGCGGCGGAGCCTGCCGACGCGGCCGAATGCCATACCCTTGAGCCGCATGCTTCAGAGGGCGTGATCATCACCGTTTCCGAAGAGGATTCGCTGACGGTCGAAGCCCATGAGCAGGACGGCAAGCTTGTTTTCGACGAAACGAAAACGCTCGTTTTCACGGCGGAGTTTGCGGAGGGCTGGAGCTTCTGCGCGGATTATTCCGTTTTCTTCCCGAACGATCCGCGCGCGCATACCGAGCTCAACGGGGACGGCAGCGTGACCTTCAGCTTCAGCGCGGCGGCGGGCGGCAGCGTCGACCTCGCCGTTTTCGAATCAAACGCCGTGAACGCGACCCCGGAGCAGCTCCCGAAGCTCGAGATCGAAACGGATATCCCGTTCACCGATATCAACAAGCTCGAGTGGGTCGACGCGCATTTCACCCTCACCCTCGGAACGAAGCAGTTCGCAAGCGGCGATTACGAAGGCGACGGCAAGATCAAGGGCAGGGGCAATTCCTCCTGGACCTATCCGAAAAAGCCCTATTCGATCAAGCTTTCGAGCAAAGCGTCGCTCCTCGACATCCCGAAAACGAAGAAATACGCGATCATCGCGAACTATTATGATGGTTCGCTGATGCGCAACTATATCACATATAAATCCTTCCAGCAGCTTATCGGCATCGGCTACGTTCCGAAATGCGAATTCGTGGACGTTTACCTGAACGGCGAATACAACGGCGTTTATCTGCTCGTTGAAAGGATCGATATCGAAAAGAGCAAGGTCAACATCGACGAAGCGAGCGCGGAGGATCTTACCGGCGGCTACCTGATCGAAAAGGACTGCGCGGGAAAGATCGACCTTGAAAACGACCTCTGGTTCAACTGCCCCTATTGGGCGAACGGCGGCAAGGATTATTTCGTAATGAAGGCGCCGGAGCCGGACGATCCGGAGCTGACCGCGCAGATGCTCGCCTATCTCGAAGAGCATATGCAGCGCGTTCATGACTGCCTGATCAACGGCAGCGGGGAGCCGTATACGCAGTATGTGGATCCCGCGTCCTGGGCGGATTTCATAATCGTTCAGGAGGTTTCGAAGAACATCGACGGCAACTTCAAAACGAGCTGCTTCATGTATAAGCAGAGCGGCGACGACCGGATCTATATGACGGCGCCGTGGGATTTCGATTTCGCGTACGGCCTCGTGAGCTGGACAAACAACTCCCCGGATCATAACGACTGCGACTGCCCGCCGGCGAATACTCCTGACGGCTTTATGACGATCAACAGCTCCGCGCCGTGGCTGAGATCGGTCTATGAAAACAACGCCGAATTCCGCGATCTGCTCAGGATCCGCTATACTCATTACCGCAGGACGCTGCTCACCGACATGACGTTCATGATCAACGAGCAGGCGGCGTATCTTTATACCGCCCAGCAGGCCGATCACGAGCTTTGGGGCAAGAATTTCGCTTACGGCGTCCGCAAGCTCCGCGATTTCCTCGCGGGGAGGCTCGAATGGCTGGATGAGCAGTGGCTCATCGGGGACGGCGAGCTCGACCTCGGTTTCTCCTTGAATCTCGAAGGCGGAACGCTTACTTTCACCGCCGGCGGAGACGGCGAAGCGCCGTTCGTTGGGGCTGTGCGCTGCGGCGAGGCCGTGGGTCTCGCGAACGCGGACGGCGTGAGCAGCCTGCGCCTGACGGCGGAGCTCCGGCGGGGCGAATTCCTCGCCTTCGA
>JAEEYN010000075.1 GCA_016288175.1 Bacillota bacterium
CTCGCGAGGTCCGCAATGCCCTTTGCGTGGCTCCTGGCCATCGCTTCATAGATGAGCTTCGCGTTCTCGTCGCCCGCTTCGATCATCTTTTCGACCTCGATGGCGTCGCTCGTTCCGAGAAGGGCGGAAAGGCCGGATTTGCCGCGGATATAGCGGCTCATCTCTTCCTTCGTGTACTTACCGCTGTAGCAGAGCATCGCGAGGTTCATCGCCTGGATGCGGCCGCAGCGCTCCGGCGCGAAGCCCGCGTCATCGTCGCTGTAGCAGTCGATGCAGCGGCCCTTATGGACGAGCCAGGTGGAGCATCCGCCGCCGATATGGTCGACGATGACCGTGACGTCCTCCAGCTTTTTGCCGAGGATCTCCTCCGCGCATTTTCTCGCCATCGCGCGGCTGTTGAGCACGTGGCCGCGGCTCGCCTTACGGATCTCCGGCATACCGGTGATCCTTGCAACGTCCTCCAGCTCATCCACGGCGACGGGGTCGTAGACCATCGCGGGGATGCCGAGGGGTCGCGCGATCGCGTCCGCAAGCACGCAGGCAAGGTTGGAGATATGAACGTCCACCTTCGCGGCATAGAAATAGTCGATCATCTCCTGATTGATGATGAACGCGCCGCTCGGAACGGGGGGCAGCAGTCCGCCGCGCGCCATAACGCAGTCGAGGCTTGATTTTTCGATGCCGCGCCGCGCAAGGGTCTCGTCGATATGCGCCATGCGGTAATCGAACTGATCCATGACCCAGGTGAACTTCTTCACTTCATCCAGCGGGTGACGGATCGTTTCCGCCATGATCTGCTTATCGTCGTCGAAAACGGCGATCTTCGTGGAGGTGGAACCGGGGTTGATAACAAGAATCCTGCTCATAATAATTCCTTTTCAAGTTATTAAACGTAGTTCGTTGCCGTGCGGTTGAAGCAAGCGGAAAACTGCCAAAAGCCTTCCCTCAAGGGGAAGGCTTATTAGCGCCTTATTCTCCCACAAATCCCGCGCCCATCGCGAGGCTGTAATATTTCTCTTCGGCGCTGGAGCCGCGGCTGGTGAGCACGATCGGGACCTTGCAGCCCATGATCAGGCCCGCCATCCTGCCGCCGCAGGTGTAAGTGAGGCACTTGCCGAGAACGTTGCCGACAACGATCTCCGGAACGAGGAGGATATCGAAATCGCCGCAGCAGGGGCATGCGGTGTAGCCCTTGACTTCTGAGAGCTCCGGAACCATCGCAAGGTCGTAGCTGATCGGGCCTTCGACATAGCATTCGCCGAGCTCGCCCGCAAGGCTCATCTGCTTCAGCGCGTCGCCGTCGACGGTCTCCTGCATCTTCGGGTTGATCGTCTCGATCGCGCAGAGAGCGGCAACGTTCGGCTTTTCTACGCCGATCTTGTGGAAGAACTGAACGGCGTTCTTGACGATGCCGATCTTCTTTTCAAGGTCGGGATAGGTGCACATGCCGCCGTCGGTGACGCCGAGGAGCTTATGGTAACCGGGGACCTCGAAGAGCATGACGTGGCTCATGAGGCTGCCGGTGCGAAGCTCCGCTTCCGGCGCGAGAACGCCCTTCAGCAGGTTGCCGGTCATGATCTTGCCCTTCATAAGGAAATCCGCCTTGCCCGCGTGGATCAGCTTCGCGGCGCATACGCTCGGATGCATGCCTTCCGGAACGACCTCGATGGGGTAATCCTCGGGGGTCTTGCCATGTTCTGCGAGGAGCTTATGGAGATCCTCGAGCTTATCCGCTTCAACAACGAGAACGGCGTTTACGAGATCCGCGGCGTGGATGACCGCTTCGAGCGCGTGGGCGTCGTTCGCGCAAACGAGCGCGACGGTGCTCTTTTTGCCGGATTTGACCTTTGCAACGAGTTCATCGAAAGTTTTGAGTGCCATTTTCATATCCTCCTGAATATTAAGTTAAAGCAATGATTTCAGGCACGGGCGGCGGGGATTTCCGCCTTCCCGTACAGCTCCGATTCTATTGTACTAAATTTTCTCCGTTCTATCAAGACTTTCCGGAAAATATAGCAAATCAGGACCGATTTTTCTTCCTCCGCCCGCCGCAAAATCAAAAAGTCGGTTTTTCTTTTAAAAAAGCTGTGCAATCCCCGCAGAATTGTGGTATAATTGATTTGTTGCGGTGAAAACCGATCGCCGCTTTCGAAAAGGAGACAGATTATGCGTATGAACCTTTTGAAAAAGCTTGCTGCCTGCGCTCTCGCGCTGCTCTTCGCCGTCACCGTTCTGCCCGCCGCGTTCACCGCAAAGGCAGCCGACGTCGAACCTCTTTGGACGGTTCCCTCCGGCTATAACGAGCATGATTACAACGCCCTCGCCTCGTTCCTCGAGCAGACCGACGCAAGCGGCGTCAAGAACGGCGAAAAGCTTTCTTCGACCTATAACGTCAACGACCCCTCGACCTGGGGCTCCGCGCACTTCACTTTCACGACGGTCAGCAACAAGAAGCGCATCGAGCAGGTCTATATGATCTACCTCAACCTTGTCGGCACGCTCGATCTTTCGGACTGCACCTCGCTCGGCAGCGTTCTCATCTACGGCAACCGCATCGAAGGGCTCAATGTTTCGGGCTGCAGCGCGCTTCATACGCTTTACTGCTACGATAACCGCATCAGCGAGCTCGGCGTTTCCGGCAACAGCTCCCTCGGTTATTTCAACTGCTCCCGCAACAGGATCGCGCAGCTCGACGTTTCGGGCAACACGAATCTCGTCATCTTCAACTGCAGCTATAACCCGATCGGAAGCCTCAACGTCGCAAGCAACACAAGGCTCGTCAGCCTCGGCTGCTCCGGCACGAACATCACAGAGATCGACGTTTCGCACAACACCTCGCTCAAGGATTTTTACTGCAAGGACAACGCTCTGACCGAGATCGATCTTTCGCATAACTCCCAGCTCCCGCTCAATACGATCGGCGTTCAGGGCAACGGCACGATCGGCACCGAGCTCATCAACACCGGCAACACCAAGAAGGTCTATGCCGTTCCCGATGAGAACGAGACCTTCATCGGTTGGTACAACGCGAGCGGCACGCTGCTCTCCGAAGACGCCGAATACACCTTCTATACCACACCCTCAACGACCATGATCGCGCACTTCACAGAGAACGGCCCGATCAGCGTTCTTCGCGGCGACGTTGATCTTGACGGCGACGTCGACGTTACCGACGCGCTGCTCGCTCTCCGGTATGCGATGGGCGTCATCACCCTCACCGACGAGCAGATCGCTTCCGGCGACATGGACGGCAACGGCACCATCAATGCGACCGACGCGATCCAGATCATGCGCGTCTCGCTCGGCGTTTCTTAAGGCTTTTGCAGGCTTAATACTGTGTCAATGACCCGCCCCGGCTTCGGGGCGGTTTTTTGTTTGCCGGCCGGCGGGTTTTTCATTGCGCACTATTGAAAAAAACCGGGGGGGTAGTATAATATTGTTGTACGATCGTTCAAGCATCGAATACGGAACAAAGAGAGGTCTCCCTATGAAAAAGCTTATTGCGGTTCTTCTTGCTTTTGCGCTGCTTGGCGGCGCTCTTTCCTGCGCTTCTCCAAAAGGCCGCCGCCCTCCGAGCGATCGGGGGGCGGCGCTATGTTAACACTTTATTAGCCGTAAAGAGAGGCTGTTTTTTTGCTGCAAAACCTTGACAAAAGCCCATATATGCGGTATATTGGAGAGTGGGATTGAATTTTTCGTCCCGGTATTCATTCGAGGAGCGCCCGAAGCTGCGGGCACAGTTATTCATATGGATTTATTCGACAAATGCAAGCATGAACTGGCGGACATGGCCATGGCCGCGGGCATCTACCCCTATTTCCACGAGCTCGAATCCCGCCAGGGTCCCGAGGTTTTGATGGAAGGCAAGCGCCGCATCATGCTCGGTTCCAACAACTACCTCGGACTTACGAGTCATCCCCGCGTGATCGAAGCCGGCGTCAAAGCGATCGAAAAATACGGCTCCGGCTGCTCCGGCTCCCGTTTTCTGAACGGCACGCTGGATCTTCACATCCAGCTTGAACGCGAGCTTGCGGAGTTCATCGGCAAGGAAGACTGCATGACGTTCTCCACCGGCTTCCAGAGCAATCTCGGTATTATTTCCGCGATTGCCGGCAGGGGCGACTATATCTTCTGCGATAAAGAAAACCACGCCAGCATCTACGACGGCTGCAAGCTGAGCTGGGCGAAGACGATCCGCTATAACCACAGCGATATGGAGCACCTTGAAGCCTGTTTGCAGAGCGTTCCCCTCGATTCCGGCAAGCTGATCGTGACCGACGGCGTATTCAGCATGAGCGGCGAGATCGCGAAGCTCCCCGAGATCTGCGACCTTGCGAAGAAATACAATGCCCGCGTCATGGTCGACGACGCGCACGGCCTCGGCGTCCTCGGGCGCGGCGGCCGCGGCACGGCGGATCATTTCGGCCTCACCGACCGCGTGGACATCATCATGGGCACTTTCTCGAAGTCCCTCGCCTCCCTCGGCGGCTACATGGTCGCGGACAAGCGCGTCGTGCACTACGTCCGCCATACCTCCCGCCCGTTCATCTTCTGCGCGTCCATCACTCCGGCGAACGCCGCGACGACGATCGAAGCGCTGCATATCCTCAAGGAGCATCCCGAGATGGTGACTCACCTCGGCGAGCTCGCCGCGCATATGCGCAAGGGACTCCACGAGCGCGGGATCAAGATCATCGAGAGCACGACTCCGATCATCCCGATTTATACCTATGATGAAATGCGCACCTTCCGCAAGGCGAAGGAGCTTTACGACGCGGGCGTCTACGTCAACCCCGTCCTGCCCCCCGCCACGCCTCCGGGCGAGAGCCTGCTGCGCACGAGCTATATGGCGACGCTCACGACCGCGCTGCTTGACGAGGCGCTGGACATAATCGAACCGATCATCAAATCCGAATAAAAGCTGTTGGGGCGGTCTCCGCCCCTTTTTTAAGAAGGTATAAACATATGCAGAATCGCATCGTTATCATCACCGGCGCATCGAGCGGGATCGGCCTCGCCGCCTGCAAACTATTTCTCGAAAAGGGCGATAAGGTCTACGGCCTCAGCCGCCGCCCCTGCCCCGAGAAGGGCGTTATCAGCCTTTCCGCGGATATTACGGACGAAGCGGCTGTCAAAGCCGCGTTCAGCAGAGTGCTCGAAGCGGAAGGCCGCATCGACGTGCTAGTCTGCAACGCAGGCTTCGGCATCTCCGGCGCGGTGGAATTCACCGAAATGAGCGAGGCGAAGCGCCAGTTCGACGTCAATTTCTTCGGCGCCGCCGCCTGCATGAAGGCCGCGCTCGGGCCGATGCGCGAACAGCGATCCGGAAAGATCATCGTCACAAGCTCCGTCGCCGGCGCGCTTTCGATCCCCTTCCAGGCCTATTATTCTGCAACGAAGGCGGCGCTCGATTCGCTCGTTCTCGCCACGGCGAACGAGGTGCGGCCCTTCAATATCAAGGTCTGCGCCGTGCTGCCCGGAGATATCAAAACCGGCTTCACCGACGCGCGCGCGAAGGAGCAGAACGGTGAAAACGAATATAAAGCCCTGAAAAGATCCGTGCAGACCATGGAGCACGACGAGCGCAGCGGCATGCCGCCCGCCGCCATCGCGAAACGGATGTACGCCCTCTCGAAAAAGAAGAGCCCGAAGCCGCTTTCATCGGTCGGGCTTTCGTACAAGACCTTCTGCGTGCTCGGCAAGGTCCTCCCCTCACGCTTCTCCAACTGGGTCGTCGGGAAGATCTACGCGAAAAGCTGAAGCGTTTATAGAATAACGGAACCTTAGTGATATGAAAAAAGCCGCAGCGATACTGATAATACTAATGTTCCTGCTGGCTGCCGGCTGCTCGAAGCCCTCGGTCGGCGGGAACGCAAATACCGAAGCCCCCGCGTGGACGACCCCCGCGGCATCGACGCCCGCTGCGGAGCTTACGAGCGAGCCGACCGACCCGCCCACGGAAGAGCCTTCGCCCGAGCCCGGACCCACGCTTGAGCCGACCGCGCGCGAGGCGCTCGCGGCAGCGGAAGAGCACGGGCTTTCGGAGGATGATCTGCGCAGGGAATATGAGCTGTTCCTCCGCTTTTCCGAAACGGTCGAAGGCAATCCCGGGCTCGGAGATTACCTCGGGCTCGTCTATCGGATCTTTCCCGTGATCGCGGATCATACGGAGTATCTTGATGCGGAGTATTTCTTTGAAAAACTCGCTTCGCTGAGCTTTTCGGAAAGCGAGCTCGAAGCGGGCTTCTGGGGAATGTACCAACGCGATCCGAACGCGATCCTTATCCGAAGCAACATTGAGGACGACGATCGTTGGGAGCTCCCGGCCGTCGTTTTCCACGAGCTCATGCATTTTGTCGACAGCTCCCTGAGCGGCGGTGAAAGCGCGCTGTATCTTTTGGACGGTGCGCGCCTGAGGGGCGATGAATTCCTCGCTTTGCCGTTCGAAGATCAGCTTCGGGCGCTGATCCTTTATGATACCGACGCCGTCAAAGAGGGCGGCGCGGAGCTTTATACCGCCAAATACTTCGCCGGAGGGGTGCGTTCGTATTTCAGCGCCTGCAGCGTGCTGACCGGCATCGAATACATATACGGCACGGAGAAGCTCGACGAGCTGTTTTTCGGCAGGGATTCCGGCGCGGTACTTGCGGAGCTGCTTGTTGACGCCGGCTATTCCGAGGATCGGTACTACAGCGCCGCCGCTTCGCTCGATTGGATCACGACCCCGCGTTCGAGCTTCAAGCCCGATAATTTCATTGCGCCTGAGGACATACTGATCGATCTTTACGAGCACGAGCTCGGCAGCGGCTGGAAGCAGGACGAGCCCTTCATCTATATTCTGAAATCGCTGAGCGACGTCGCCTGGCCGGATTACGAGCGCAGCGCGCACGCCGACTTTCTGCAGGATATCGAGTTCAACACGCGGGAGCAGTACGTGGACTTCCTTTCGGAGCTGTATGCCGGCCTCTCCTTCCGGCCGGAACCGATGTTCGATCCGCCTTTCCCGGTGATCATGAACGGGCGGTTCACGGTCTGCGCCTTTGCGGATTGGACCGATCCGGACACCGATCGTCCGGTCCGCGGAACGGTAGCTGCGGAATATGATTTCGAAAGCGGGAGGACGGCCGCATACGTGCTCACCGATATGGACGCGATCTATAACGCATATCCGGTATTACACGGGCAATGAAGCTGTAAACGGACCGAGCGGGAATAAACGCTTCCGCACCTCGTGCCCGGCAGCCTTAAGGATCCCGGGCGAAATAAGTCAATAAACGCAAAACGGACAGCCCTTCGGCTGTCCGCTTTTTATATGTTGTTCTTTATCCGACCGCGATCAGCGCTTCGAGCTGCAGCGCCGTTTTATCGACAAGCCCGCCTTCCGGGAACAGGTGCAGCGTGAGGCTGCCGACGAGCTCCCCGTTGCAGGAGATCAGCATATCGTAGATCCCGGGGGCCGCGGTATCCGGATCGAAGCAGAATTCGCCGCTCAGCGAATACGGGTCGCCCGCGTTCGGCAGCGCATACTTTTCGCCGTAAACGGCAAGCACAGGATCTCCCTCGCCGCCGTCCGCGCGATGGGGCGCAACAACGACGGAAACCTCGCCTTCTTCGCCGGTGAATTCATAATCAAGCGTGAACTCGATCCATTCGTTGAGCTCGAACAGCACGCGGATATTTTCGGTATCGCAGGGTTTTTCGTTCTTCACAAGCTCCGGGGGATCCTCCTCCCAGCCGGCCTGATTGCCGGTCATGCTGACGCCGTGAAGTATGAATCCGCCGCTATTGAGGCTCCCCGTCAGTTTCCCGACGGAGCCGCCGAAAACGCTCCCCGTGCCGGTTTCTTCGGACTGCCGGCCGGGCTGCGCCGCGCTGTTTGCGTCCGCGGTTTTGCAGGCCGTGAGCGCGAAAAGAAGGATCGCCGCAAGGCAAACCGAAAGCATTCTTTTCATATCCGATACTCCTTTAAGAAAGCCGGGCTTTTTGCCCGGCCGTTTTCAAACGTTGATGCTGACTTCCTCGGAATTCGTTTCGCCGACATCTACGGCGGCGACGAACTCCTCGACCTGGTGTGCGCTGCGGCCTGTGAACGCCTTCGGGTCGAGCACGGCGGTTATCTCCTCCCGGTCGAGCGGGAAAGCCGGATCGTTCGCGAGCCTGTCAAGCAGGTCGCAGCTCTCGCCCTCCTTCATCCTGGCCGTCGCTTCCATTGAATTTCGGCGAATGACCTCGTGCAGCTCCTGCCTGTCCCCGCCCTTCTTGACGGCGCTCATCAGCAGATTTTCCGTTGCGATAAAGGGCAGGTATTCGAGCACGGCCTTTTCGATGACCTTCGGGTTGACGTGGATGCCGGCGGTGACGTTGCGCATCAGCCGCAGCACCGCGTCGCAGGCAAGGAAGCCTTCCGGCAGGGAGATGCGGCGATTCGCGGAATCGTCGAGCGTTCTTTCGAACCACTGTGTGGAAGCCGTCATGGGCGCGTTCATCGCGTCCGCCATGATGTAGCGGGAGAGCGAGCAAATCCTCTCGCAGCGCATCGGGTTGCGCTTATACGCCATCGCGCTCGAGCCGACCTGATTCTTTTCGAACGGCTCCTCGACCTGGCGGAGATGCTGCAGCAGGCGCATATCGTTCGCGAAGCGGTAAGCGCTCTGCGCGATCGCGGAAAGAACGTTCAAAATCCTGCTGTCGTATTTTCTCGGATAAGTCTGCCCCGCGACGGGGAAAACTGTATCGAAGCCGCATTCCTCCGCGATGAGTTCGGTAAGCTTCTTGACCTTCTCTTCATCGCCGTCGAGCAGCGAAAGGAAGCTCGCGTCGGTGCCGGTCGTGCCGCGGCAGCCGTGGAAGCGGAGATGGTCGATGACGAAATCCAGCTCCTCGAGGTCGAGAAGGAAATCCTGCGCCCAGAGCGTCGCCCTTTTGCCGACGGTCACGAGCTGTGCGGGCTGGAAATGCGTATAGCCGAGGGTCGGCATATCGCGGTATTCCATCGCGAAATCGCAGAGCGCCTTGATGACGGCGGCGAGCTCCCCGCGGATATAGCGGAGGGCGTCCCGATAGAGCATCAGGTCCGCGTTATCGGTAACATAACAGCTCGTCGCGCCGAGGTGGATGATGCCTGCGGCGTTCGGGCAGCTTTCGCCGTAGACGTGGATATGCGCCATAACGTCATGTCGGAGGAGCTTTTCCTTCACGGCGACGGCGTCATAGTCGATCTCGTCGTTCATATGCGCCTCGAGCTCCGCGACCTGCTCCGCCGAAACGGGAAGGCCGAGCTTATGCTCCGCGCGGGCGAGGGCGACCCAGAGCTTCCGCCAGGTGCGGTAGCGCATATCCGGCGAAAACAGGTGCTTCATATAGTCCGAAGCGTATCTGGAACAAAGCGGGCTTTCGTAAGTGGGTTTCATGGTTTTACCTTTGTCA
>JAEEYN010000076.1 GCA_016288175.1 Bacillota bacterium
GAAAGATTGCCGAGCACAGTTCACGGGCTGCATCCTGAACCAGGTCAGAACAATGCCGGGTGAGCGCCGCACGGTCGTCGGCCAGGGCGGTTACGGCAGATACGGCCACTATGGACGGTATGGCCGCTACGGCAGATACGGCCGCTACAGCAATTACGGCCGCTACGGCAACTACGGCAAATACGGTGCTTACGGCTATTACGGACACTATGCCGAACAGCCGGCAGAACAACCGGATGACGGGGAGAATCCGGAGGAGTGATAAACGCTTATGAGTGAAACTGCAGCAAATACCAATCAGGAACCGAAAAAACAGGATCTTATTGCTATTGCGAGAGATTTTCTCTATAGCCTTAAGCGTCTCTGGTGGGTCGTGCTCCTTTTAACAGCACTATTCGGCGGCATACTGTATTACAGAAAGAGCGTAAATTTCTATCCTCAGTTTGTTCTGGAGAGAACATATGCTGTTGAGCTTGTGAACGGCGGCTCATATGCGAACAGGAATACTGCCGAACAGATGGGTAAAATATTCCCTTCTATCACAACAAGCGGCGCTCTTTCCGACATCATTTCCGATGAGCTCGGAACATCCGGCGTCCCCGGAAGCATCAAAGTCAGCTGCATCAGCGGCACAAACCTTCTGACGATAACCGTCAGTTCGGCAGCTCCCGCAACCGCTGAGAAGATCATGAACTCCGTTGTAAAGAATTATCCGGAAGTCGCACAGTATGTTGTCGGTCAGACCAAGCTGATCGATGTTGACGTTAACGGCAAACCTGTTGCAACGGGCAAGACGACTGTCGTCCGCGGATCGCTCCGCACCGGCGCTCTGATCGGATTTGCGCTCGGCATGCTGATAGTCATCATTCGCTCCGTCGCTTTCAGAACTATCCGCAGCGAGAGTGAACTCCATTCGGTCCTCAATCTTTCCTGCCTCGGAACACTGCCTGCATGCCGCAGCAAAGACCGCAAGAAGAGCGAACGTCACGAGATCAACATCCTCTTCGACAGCAATAGAAGCAGCTATATCGAGTCCATGCGTCTGATAAGGACAAGGCTTGAAAGACAGCTGAGCGGCCGTCAGGTACTCATGGTAACAAGCTCCGTTGCCGGCGAAGGTAAATCGACCGTTGCGGCGAACCTTGCGATTTCTATGGCACTGAAAGGAAAGAGAGTCATCCTTGTAGACTGCGACCTCAGAAATCCGACCGTCAGTAAGATCTTTAACCTTAAGGAATCTTATCCCGGCTTGATTTCCGTGATCAAAGGCAAGTCAAGTATCGACGATGCGCTTGTTCGGATCGAAAACGACAAACTCTCAAACGGCATAACGCTTCTTCCCGGCGCGGATGTAAAATCGCGTCACGTAGAGCTTCTCAGCAGTGAAGAAATGGGACATGTCGTTGAAGCGCTGCGCACCAAAGCGGATGTTGTTATTCTGGATACTCCGCCTTCGGCAGTGCTTGTTGACGCAATGATGCTCGTCAAATACGTCGATGCAATCGCTTATGTAATCATGAGCGACTATGCACGCCGCCGCAGCATTATAGACGGTGTTGAAGAACTTTCAACAAGCTCGGCGCCAATCGTAGGATGCATTCTGAACGCAGGAAAGACTCATTCCGGGAGATACGGCGGTTACTACGGCTATTACGGCAAATACGGCCGCTACGGTTATGGCTACGGACGTTACGGTTACGGCCGCTACGGCTATGGCTACAGCCACTACGGCGGTTACGGATATGGCGGATATGAATCTGCGGGGGATTCCTCCGATAGCAAGCGAAGCAAGTCGAAGAAAAAGCGTTCGAAGGGCAAGTAATCTCCTCGCGAAGTACTTAATCAGAAGAACAATGATGATAAGCATTGTTTGGGGATCAACGCAATGAGCAAAAGCAATACAGTTAAAACGAAGAAACCCGCAGCGAAGAGGCTGTACAACCGTGTTATCAAGCGGACGATCGATATTTTGATCTCCGTAATAGCGCTTATTGTCCTCAGCCCAACAATGTTGATTTCCTCGATCCTGATAAAGCTTACTTCAAGAGGTCCTGTGATCTTCAAACAGCAGCGCATTGGCAGAGGTGCGAAGGAGTTCACCATCTATAAGTTCCGCACAATGCAGGTCAACAGCGAACACACCGGTTCCGGCGTCTACAGCGACAATAATGATCCGCGCATGACGGGGATCGGTAAGATCCTTCGGAAAACATCAATTGACGAACTGCCGCAGCTTGTAAACATCCTGAAAGGCGATATGTCACTGATCGGACCCCGTCCGCCGCTGACATACCACCCCTGGCCGGTTTCGGATTATACTAAGGAACAGCTGAGAATGTTCGAGGTCCGTCCGGGCATCACGGGATGGGCGCAAATACACGGCCGCAAAGACGTTGAATGGAACAAACGGATCAAGCTCAACATCTGGTATGTGGACCATGTGTCCTTCCTGACGGATGCGAAGATCTTCTTTGTGACTATCGGCAAAGTCTTCACTAATGCCGACAATGAAAACAAAGGCGCTACGGCAGCCGATGAGAACAAAAAAGCGGTTTGACAGAAAGGCTGAGGAGGTAAAGAATGCTTAAACTCATGTACATTACAAATCGGCCGGAGATCGCGCAGATTGCTGAATCCGCGGGTGTAGACCGCATATTCGTGGATATGGAATACATCGGCAAGGATGCGAGGCAGAAAGGACTTGACACGGTGAAATCGCACCACACGGTCAGCGATGTTACTGCTGTCAAGCAAGCTGTTGAACACGCCCAGGTCTTGGTTCGTGTAAATCCGATCCATGACGCACTGTCCGATTACTTCTCATCGGAAGACGAGATCAACGCCGTTATAGAAGCCGGTGCGGACATCGTGATGCTTCCTTTCTTTAAAACCGCGGAAGAGGTCCGAAGATTCCTCAATATTGTTAACGGCAGGGTAAGGACAATGCTTCTTCTTGAAACACCGGAAGCTGTGGATTGCCTTGATCAGATCATTTCGATCCCCGGAATTGATGAGATCCATATCGGCCTTAACGATCTCGGTATAGGATACGGACGGCGGTTCATGTTCGAACTTCTCGCTGACGGTACCGTTGAGCAGCTTTGCTTC
This sequence comes from Bacillota bacterium, assembly GCA_016288175.1. Lineage (GTDB taxonomy): Bacteria > Bacillota > Clostridia > Christensenellales > CAG-138 > PeH17. Next base: position 3,109 of record JAEEYN010000076.1, read on the forward strand.
AGATTACGCAAAAAAGGTATTCCTTTCGGCTTCGGAGGGATCGCTTCGATCGGCAAAGGCATGCTTCCATCGGAGTACATAATCAAAGAGCATTATCGCCTCGGTTCAAGCTTTGTTATCCTTTCGAGAAGTTTTTGCGATGTTGCGAAACTGCATCATATCGGTATGATCAACGCAACATTCCTGCGTGGTGTGCGCGAGATCCGCGACCTTGAACGCGAATGCGAAAAGCACAGCAGCTTCTTCTATAAAAACGAGCAGGAACTTACACGAATCGTTGACCGAATCAGCAGGGGAATGGAAGAATGAATCTGCTGATAACAGGCGCATGGCCGGACGCAAAGAATCAGCTCGCACAGGTCGAAGCTCTGGGTCATAACGTTGTTTTCATGCAAACGGAAAAAGACGGTCTTCCGTGTGAGCCGGAATGGATCGAAGGCGTTGTTTGCAATGGGCTGTTTCTGCATCATCCGATAAGTCAGTTCAAAAACCTGAGATTTATTCAGCTGACGAGCGCCGGATATGATCGCGTGGATATGGATTATGTGCGCGAGCACAGCATTGAGATCCATAATGCAAAGGGAGTCTACAGCATCCCGATGGCTGAATTCGCCGTATGCGGCGTGCTGTCGATATATAAACAGATGCGATCCTTTTTCCGCAATCAGGATTCGCATGCATGGGAAAAGAATCGCGGCTTAAAGGAGCTCTTCGGAAAGACCGCAACGATCGTCGGCTGCGGCAGCGTCGGTACGGAATGCGCAAAGCGCTTCAGGGCTTTCGGATGCAGGATCGAAGGAATAAACAGGTCAAATAGATCCGATGAAGCTTATGACAGGATCCAAACGTCAGATAAGCTAGATGAAATCCTGCCTGTATCGGATGTACTGATCCTTGCTGTTCCTCTGACTTCCGATACAGAGAAGCTTATTGATCGCAAACGTCTTGAACTCCTGCCGGAAAACGCTGTTATCGTCAATATTTCCCGCGGAAAGATCATTGACGAGACCGCACTGGCCGAGCTCTTGAAAAGCGGTCGTATTGCAGGAGCGGTTCTTGACGTATTTGAGAATGAACCGCTTACTGAGGATTCGCCCATATGGAGTGTACCAAACCTTATAGCCACGCCCCATAACAGCTTCGTGAGCGAAGGAAACGCGCGAAGACTTAACGATGTCGTTATGTCAAAGTTGATTTAAATCCGAAGAGTATTCAATGAAGGGAGAATAAAATGAATACAAAGCTCAAAGAACAACTTGACGGTAGACCAGAACTGCAAAAGCACCTTTTCGAGAAAGGTTTTCTGATTACCGATAACGACATAAGCGATATGTCGGTATACCCGTTTTACGGCAATTGGAATAAGCATTCTGTCGGAAGATTCTCAATATTTGTATATCAGTCTGCTCCGTATTATTCGCATGAAGAAAACGGAACCGTTTACTTCCTTATCGGACATGCTTATGACCCGTTTACGATGGATGCCGACGAGGAAAATATTCTTAAAACGATAGCCGAACACTCACGTCACGTGCTTGATTGGGATACCGTCAACGAGTTGACGGGCATTTTTACAATGGGTGTTGTTAAGGATGATAAGCTTTCTCTCTGGCTCGACGCATCCGGCATGCAGTACGCATGCTATGGAATCGTGCAAGAGAAACTGTACATCTCTTCACATATGCAGCTCATCGGTGACATTTGTGAGTTGAAGATTGACAGCTACGTTGAGCGACTGATCAGTTATCGATGGTATAACTATATGATGGGCAATTATATGCCCGGCGATCTTACTCGCTTCAAAGAACTTAAGCGCGTGATCCCTAATACTGCCGTGCATTTTGACGGAACAGAACTGCGAGTTGAGCGAATCTATCCTTCGCATGAGATTAAAATGTGCAGTTCGGAGAAAGAATACAGTGAAATCATCTCGAAAGCATGCAGGATCATGCAGAATACGATGAAGCTGATTCCGATGAAATGGAAGCGTCCCGCTATCTCGCTGACAGGCGGGATCGACAGTAACACAACTTTTGCTGCAGCGAACGGAGAATATGAAAAATACTCCACATTCAGCTATGTTTCAATGTACCGCGAATCGGTGGATGCGGAAAAAGCTGCGCAGATAAGCGAAAGATTCAAAGTACCTCATGCTGTCTACACGATCCCTCAAAACAACGCTGATATTCCTGACTATGATTTGTACCGTGCAATACTGCTCCATAATGACGGTGATATTGGCGCATTCTCAGATAGCGATATTCGGAAAAAGATAACACTGATCAGGACCGATGTCTGCGATGTTGAAGTAAAATCGTGGATATCTGAAACAGTCCGTGCTTATGCATACAAATACTTTGGGAAAAAGAAATTTCCCAAATCACTGAAACCGAGGAACTACACCTCGTTGTATAAGATATTTCTTGCTAACAGAAAGCTTGCAAAAGAAACAGACGGCTATTTTGCCGAATACCTGGATAATACAAAGCTGAAAAGCCATCTGTTCAATTATGACGAGACCGATATCTTTGTATGGGAAATGATGCACGGAGGAAAGTGCGGACTTGATATTGGCGTTATGAAGTCATGCTTTGATATTACCATCCCGTATAATAACAGGAAACTTCTCGATCTGCTGCTGAGGGTGCCGCTCAGGCAACGCATTTCGGATCAGCTGCATATAGACATGAAAAAGCAAATGAACCGTGAGCTTTACGACATGAACATTCGGGTTGTCAACTTGAATGAGACCAAGACCCGTAAGAAACTGATCGGATTGTATTATTCGATCAACTCTTTCCTTCCGTACTGATTAAAGCTGACTATGAAGATCCTCTACACCGCAACCGTACTGAGCCATATCTGCCAGTTTCATCTGCCGCATATGAAAGCATTGCAGCAGCAAGGCTGGGAGGTTCATGTTGCCGCTCATGACAACCTCGATGTCAAAAACGGCCTGCAGCTCAGGTATTGCGACAGATTCATAGAGATCCCGTTTGACCGTTCTCCTAAAAGCCCAAGCAACATTAAGGCCGAAAAGATGCTTAAACAGCTGCTTGCGGAGGAGCATTACGACGTTATCCTCTGCAATACACCGGTCGGAGGGATCGTGACAAGGCTTGCCGCGAAAAAGGCTCGGAAGAGGGGCACAAAAGTTATCTATATTGCACACGGTTTCCACTTTTTCAAAGGCGCGTCAAAATCGGGCTGGCTGGTTTACTACCCGATAGAGAAGCGCATGGCGAAAAAGTGCGACATGCTCATAACGGTGAA
>JAEEYN010000077.1 GCA_016288175.1 Bacillota bacterium
TCGATCTTGAGGTTCTGCACGTAGGTGATCTGCGGGATGCCGAGCTGTTCCGCGATCTGCGGACCTACCTGCGCGGTATCGCCGTCGATCGCCTGACGGCCGCAGAGGATGATATCGAAATCGCCGATCTTCTTGAGAGCAGTCGCGATGATATAGCTTGTGGCCCAGGTATCGGAACCGCCGAACTCGCGGCCGCTGATGAGGATCGCTTCATCGGCGCCCATCGCGAGCGCTTCACGCATGGCGACGTCCGCCTGCGGGGGACCCATGGAAACTACGGTAACGGTCGTGTCAGGATGCTGATCCTTGATGCGGAGCGCTTCCTCGAGAGCGTTCTTATCGTCCGGGTTGATGATGGACGGAACGCCGTCGCGGATCAGACGGCCGGTCTTGGGGTCGAGCTTAACTTCCGTGGTATCGGGAACCTGCTTTATGCAAACGATAATTTTCATTGAGAGTCCCTCCAATTATTTGAAAATCTGACCCGAGATGACCATCTTCTGGACCTGGGAGGTGCCTTCGTAGATCTCGGTGATCTTTGCGTCGCGCATCATGCGCTCGAGGGGATACTCGCGGCTGTAGCCGTAGCCGCCGTGGAGCTGGACGCACTTGGTCGTTACGCTCATCGCGGTCTCGGCGCAGCGGAGTTTCGCCATCGCGGCATCAAGCGAGAAGGGCTTGCCGCTGTCCTTCGCCATCGCGGCGCGGTAGAGGAGCAGCCTTGCGGCTTCGATATCGCACTTCATGTCCGCGACCATCCACTGGAGGCCCTGGAACTGCGCGAGGGGCTTGCCAAACTGCGCCCTCTCCTTCATGTACTTGATGGTCTCGTTGAATGCGCCTTCCGCAATACCGATCGCCTGCGCCGCAACGCCGACGCGGCCGCCGTCGAGGGTGTGCATCGCGATCTTGAAGCCCTTGTTCATCTCGCCGAGGAGGTTCTCCTTCGGAACGATGCAGTCTTCGAAGATCAGCTCCGTTGTGGAGCTTGCGCGAATACCCATTTTATGCTCGATCTTGCCGATGGAGAAACCGGGGAAATCTTTTTCAACGATGAATGCGGAGATGCCGCGGTTGCCCTTGGCCTTGTCCGTCATCGCGAAGATAATGTAAACGTCCGCCTGACCGCCGTTGGTGATGAAGCACTTGCTGCCGTTGAGAACGAAATGGTCGCCCTCAAGCACAGCGGTGGTCTGCTGAGCCGCGGAATCGGTACCGGCGTTGGGCTCGGTGAGGCCGAACGCGCCAATCTTTTCGCCCTTTGCGAGGGGAACGAGGTATTTCTGCTTCTGCTCTTCGGTGCCGAATGCGAGGATCGGGCCGCAGCAAAGCGAGGTGTGTGCGCTCATGATGATCGCAGTTGTTGCGCAGACCTTTGCAAGCTCCTCGATCGCGATGACGTAGCTGATCGAATCAGCGCCTGCTCCGCCGTATTCGGCGGGAATGTTGATGCCGAGCATGCCGTTCTTCGCCATCTTTTCGACGGTGCCTCTCGGATACTGCTCGGTTTCGTCAATTTCTGCTGCAAGGGGCTTCACTTCGGTCTCTGCGAAGCTGCGCATAAGCTGCTGCATGAGCTCCTGCTGCGCGGAAAACTTAAAGTCCATATGTACTCCTTTCGATTATGCTGAAATCAAGCATAGTTTTGAGTATATGCCAATTCATATTATAACATTATTCGGCCCGTTTGCATAGCCCTTTTTGCTCCGTTTTTTTCAAATTGCGTGCTTAAACCGCAAAGGTTTTCCATGGCGCCTGCCGCGATAAAAGAAAACCCGCCGTTTACAAAGCGGCGGGAACGGTTCTTGTTTTTTTATTCTGTTTTCATCGCGCGCATCGCGTTCAGCACGGCGATCAGGCAGACGCCGACGTCGGCGACGATCGCCATCCACATCTGCGCATATCCGAGCGCGCCGAGGATCAATACGGCGAATTTGACGGCGAGGGCGAAAACGATGTTCTGCTTCGCGATCCCGACAGTTCGCTTTGCCGTGCGTATCGCAAGCGGCAGCTTCGAGATCCGATCATCCATAAGAACGATATCCGCCGCTTCGATCGCCGCGTCCGAACCGAGACCGCCCATCGCGATGCCGATATCCGCGCGGGCGATAACGGGCGCGTCGTTGATGCCGTCGCCGACATAAGCGACGGTGCGGTTTTTGGCGCTTTCGGCAATGATCTTTTCAAGGTTGCCTACCTTATCCTCGGGCAGCAGCTCCGTATAAACTCCGTCGAGGCCGAGCTTTGCGGCGATCTGCTCGCCGATGCGTTTGCGGTCGCCCGTCAGCATAACGGTCTTTATGCCGTGCGTTTTGTGCAGATCCACAACGGCGGCTTTGGCGTCATCCTTCAATACGTCCGCGATCACGATGCAGCCGGCGTATTTTCCGTCCACGGCGGTGTGGATCACGGTCCCCGCGGAATCCGGCTCGGCAGCGGTGATGCCGCTTTCGTTCATCAGCCGCATATTGCCCGCGAGCACGTTTTTGCCGCCGAAAACCGCCCGGACGCCTCTTCCCGCAAGTTCTTCATAATCGCATGCCGCGGGCTCCGCGCCGGAACGTTCCCGATAGGCTTTCGTTACGCAGACGGCAAGGGGATGCGTCGAGAATCGCTCCGCCGCCGCGGTATAATAGAGCAGTTCATCCTCGGAGAATTCTCCGGCGGGAAGCATCGACTCGATGCTGAAGGTCCCTGAGGTCAGAGTCCCGGTCTTATCGAAAACACAGGTCCCGCATTTCGCGAGGGCTTCAAGGCTGTTCGAGCCCTTCACAAGAATACCCTTTTTGCTTGCAGCGCCGATGCCGCTGAAGAATGTCAGCGGAACGGAGATCACGAGCGCACAGGGGCAGGAGATAACGAGGAAGTTAAGCGCACGGTAGATCCAA
>JAEEYN010000008.1 GCA_016288175.1 Bacillota bacterium
CCGACGAACATCATCGTCGCCTCGATCGGCTCCGGTGTGGGCGTCGGTTCCGGCGTCGGCTCGGGCGAAGGCGTCGGCGCTTCCGTCGGTTCGGGCGTCGGCTCCGGCGTGGGTTCGGGCGAAGGCGTCGGATCGGGCTCGATCACGACCTGTTCGGATCCGTTGTTTTGCCTTCCGCTGCATGATACCGCGGCAAGTAGGAACACCGCCGCAAGGAGCAGCAGAGCGGCGCGCTTAAGCGCGGCTGCGGTTTTCGATTCTGTTTTCTTAAAAAACTTCACTTTATTTTTCCTTTGCGAAATATGCGAAAACGAGGTCGTCCCCGTCTTTTTCATCCAGAAGGACGAAGCCGAGGGAGCGGTACAGCGCATGCGCTTTCGTGTTCGCCTCCTCCGCGGAGAGCTTGATGGGTCTGTCGGGGAAAGCGGCGCTCAGAACCCGCACGGCGTGCGCGGCTGCCGCTTTTCCGAGCCCCCTGCCCTGTTCCCTTTCATCTATATAGTAGCTCCAGCTTACGGCGTCGCTATCGACGAGCCGGCGAAGAAAGCTGATGAAGCCGACCGGACGGTTTCCTTCCGTAATTATGCAGGGAAGATTGTTGTCCGGGTCGAGGTATGCCCTGCCGATCGAAAAACCGGCGGGATTTACGAGCAGCTGCTGCTCCGCCGAAATGCTGCAGCCGAACACGGCATATGCGAGTTCCTCCTCCGTCCCTATCGGCCGGAAGCCGGTCTCTTCGCCCTCACCGCGGAAAAGTTCCGGGGGAAGGGCAAGCAGTTTTTCGCGGAAAGTGCTCATTTTTCCGGTTATTCACCGTCTGCTTCGTTCCCTTCGCTCTGCTGAGCGTTCATCGTCGCCGCGACCTTTGCCGCAAGGCAGACATTATTGTAAACGAGGGCGATATTCGAATCGAGGCTGGCGTTGCCGGTGAGCTCCGCAATGCGGGCGAGCAGGAACGGCGTCACCTCTCGGCCTTCGATATTCTTCTTTCTCGATTCCGCAACGGCCTTGAGCGTCGCCTTATCGATCTTGTCGGGGTCCATCTCGTATTTTTCGGGGATCGGATTTACGATGACCATGCCGCTGTTCATGTTGAGGCCGTCCATCGCGCTGACCATACCGGCAAGCTCCTCAACGGAATCGGCGCGGCATGGCGCCGCAAAGCCGCTGTCCCTTGTGTAGAACGCGGGAACATTATCCGTGCGGAAAGCGATCACGGGAACTCCCTGGGTCTCAAGATACTCAAGCGTCAGGCCGATATCGAGAACGCTCTTCGGGCCGGCGCAGACGACGGCGACGGGCGTTCTTCCAAGCTCGTTGAGGTCGGCGGAGATATCCATCGTCGTTTCCGCTCCGCGGTGCACGCCGCCAATGCCGCCGGTCGCAAAGACCTTGATGCCCGCGAGGTGGGCGATGAACATCGTTGCGGCAACGGTCGTCGCGCCGTCCTCACTGCGCGCCATGACAACGGGGATGTCGCGGCGGCTGACCTTTTTAACGTTCCTGCCCGCTCTGCCGAGGTAGTCGATCTGCTCGTCGGTGAGGCCGGCATGGAGCTCGCCGTTCAGGATCGCGCAGGTCGCGGGGACCGCGCCGTAGCGCCGCGCAAGGCGCTGGCAGGCGAGCGCGGTCTTTACGTTCTGGGGATAGGGCATCCCGTGGGAGATGATCGTGCTTTCAAGGGCGATGACGGGTTTCCCCGCGGCAAGAGCCCTGCTCACTTCATCCGAAAGAACAACTTTGTAATTCATATCATTAATATCCTTTCAGGCTTATTTTTCAATAAAGAAATCGGAAACGACTCTCGAGGAGGTCACCTTGCCGATATAGGCCGAGATCTCCTTATGCGGCGGGAAATCGCGGTAAGCGAGCATGCCTTCGAGGTTCACGAAATCGCAGACAAGGCACATATCATAGCTTGCGGGCGAATGAAGCTCGTCCTCGCCGATCTCAAGCGCCATCAGCGTCGGAGCGACGCCGACGAGGCCGCGCAGCCTCTCCGCACAGTAACGCATGTTCTCGGCCTTGGTCCTGCCCTCCGCTTCATCAAGGAAGCGCCACATAACGACATGTTTCAGAATCTTCATAATTATCGCGCCCGTACCTTCCGGCAGGGCATACCTCCGCATAATAATTCAATTTATTATAACACATATTTACCATTCGGACAACAGGAAACGGCGGCATGGTAAATACCGAAACCCTGAGCTGTCATGTTCCAAAGAAAAAGAGACCACGTAGGTCTCTTATGTCCATATGATAATATAGTTTTTAGACTGATATTATCCTCCGTTTTTATTGTTTTTCCTGCCAATATAATAGATGCCTCTGTCCTTCCCGCTGACTTCCAAAAAATGAACTCTATAACCGAGGTCAGAGAAAAGTCCCAGGAATTGCGAGTAATCAATCATGCTTTTACCCGGTGAAATCGGCGCAAATTCGATCTCACTGTTTTCCGTGAAAACCGACAAAAGACTGCAGATACGCAGCACGCGCTCCTCTTCAGCCGTTGATACAGTTCGCGAAAGAGTTTCTGCCACGTCCGATTCGTCTATCCCGTTTCGTTTAAGATATCTATGGAATGCATCCTGCTGAAATGCAGGATCAAAAGCATAGAGTTCTCCGCTAATTGTGTTATACGCAAACAGGCAGTCAGAATACTTCTTCCCAAGCTGTCCGCTTTTTGAGGCTAAAAAAGGCCAACTGTTTTTTGTGCTTTCTTCCCTTTGTGCCGGCGGCAAGTCTTAAGCAATAACCAAATCACGAAAGGCAGCATAACAGGCAGTACTGTGCCCAGGAGAATCACAGCAATGTTTCCCATTACTGATGTTATAGATCAATTCCTTAATCCATTTATAAAGGCAGTAAACAAAGCCCACTCCTGCAAACAAAACCGCTCCGATAGGTACGCATCCCGAATCATCGACTTCGATGGCTGCCCAAATACCGCCGCCGATTATCAGAGCGCAGATAATCGCCAAAAATAAATACCACATTAAGCTCAGTTCCCTTTTCTGATAGTTGATTATCGTCTGGTATGAATAAAGTGTTGCCCGGCGAAGAAGAAAAGCATCATCACCCTCAGTCTAAATACCGTACCTTACTGTTCTGCTCGCAGGCTGCTGTGAAGTTGACTTTGCAGTCGAGAGAATCCATCAGATTCTTAAGCCCTGCTTGGGTCTTCAGATCGCTGCTTTGGAAAACCGGATCCAGTCGCAACCTTCCGTTTTCGGCGGAAACGCCGAGGAGCCGGCAAGCGTCCCTGATCGCCGACGTTTGTTCGTCTTCATTCTCTTCCGAAAGGATCGCTGCCATTTCTGCGGCCGTCAGTCCGTTGTTCTCAAGCATCCTTTCAACAGCTTTCTCCCGGATGTCCGGCTTGAGCACGAAGCTTTGGCTTTCGGCTTTTTTCTTCTCCATACTCTTCTTATACTGTTGAACTGTCCTGACCGCCTGCTTCTCCTTAAATATTCTTCTCAGGAAAAGAACAAGGAAAACTATGCCGGTTATTATTGCCGGGATCAAAGCGCAAACAATGATGCCGACGGTATTCCCCTTTTTAATGAATTCTATAAGCATTATGGCCCAGATTATAGCCAGCAACCCGCCTATAATACAGCCTGGTATGGCAAGAACGGCCTTTTTGCCATAACGGCTGCGCAGCTTCAGCATAACCGTAACCGCAATCGCTCCCATTCCCAGTGAAAGTATTGTCTTGAGCGTTGCATACAGAATAACAGAATCAAGATCTCCCATTTTTCTTCCTTTCCCTGTCCGTATGTTCGGACAGTCATTGATTCTTATTTTCTTAAATCATCTAACGCTGTAGATCCCGCGGCCTCTCCCGCCGATCTCATTGAATTTAACATCGTATCCGAGTTCAAGCAGCAGGTCGGTGTATTCTTTCCTCGTCGCAATCTTGCTCGCCCGCGCTATCGGCTTGAAGCAGAGCCCTCCCGCTTCCTCAATGATATTCAATATTCTGCATACTTCTCGTACTCTCGCAGAGAGCTCTTCCTCGCCTTCCCAGAAGAGGGATCCGGCTAACATCGGCTTCCGTGAGACCGTTTTTCTGAATAAATTTCTCAAACGACTCCCGCTGAAGCTCGGGTTTGAACATATAAAGCGTTTCCGTTACCGAATTATAAGCGAACAGGTTTCGGATATTATCCTGTCGTCTTTTTCCTTCATAGCTTCCCGGCGTTTTTTGTTTCTGTTCATCTGATATGTCGTCACGGCGGTACTTATAGCCATAGCAGGCAGTACCATGAGAACTCCTGTGATCATTTTTGCCTCCTGCTCTTATTTGTCGTATGTTTTTTCAGCTTTGTCTCAAAGTCCCGGCACCATGCTTACTGCGATCGCAGCGACATCTGCCTCCTGCTCCGGCGACAGAGGCTGTTTATCCGCCTTTTCGCCGTAAGTATAAATCATATGTCCATTGATAACCGTTGCATAACGGTAAGAATAGCAGGAGAAAACGTAATTGAACAGCATGAACCGCAATCCGTTCTTCTCAACAGTCTGATACCCATCAGCACCGTGCTTCTCGAAGCCGGAAATAATCGACGAAGCATACAAATTGTATTCCGACTCCGAAATATCGGCAAACGTAACATCTCCATACTTTTTGTCTTTGACATGGAGCAATATCCGGAACTTGCTTTTCGCGAACTGATCTCCTTTCGGTATGATATAGACCTGAACTCCCGTTGCTGACATATAGGTTTCAACCTGATCGCGGGCAAGTCCGACCGCGGCGCACATTTCATCGGTATAGTCGCCGCCGTCGATAAACACATAATAATCTTCAGGAACAGCGATCGTACCCTTCAAAGCAGGAACGTAGTACTGAACCATCCGTTCCGGCGTCCCTTCTTCCGACGGCATTGGCGTTGACTCCGACGGCTCGTCCGTAGCAGTGTCCTGTGCTGTAGCCTCGACCGTGACCGGCTCAGTGACCGTTTCCTTGTCCAAATCGGGTTCTTTGGCGTTGCTCTCGTTTGCATTTTTCTCTGCACAGGAAGCAAACGCAGCAAGCATAACGAGCGCAAGCCCAATGCAAATAATCCTTTTCATAATGGCTTCCTTTCTGTCTGACTTCTGTTGAGATTTCGAATCTGCTTTTGTCTATATCGACATTTACAGTGTATCGCAATTTCTGTCAAAATGCAATCCTTGTATCGTAAAAAGTTCCTCTGAGAGAGACGCCCTGAGCTCCACAAAGCTTTTGAGAATAACCAAGCGCCAGATCTGAAGTGCATTCCGAAATGGGGCCGCTGCATGCAGTTCCCCGCATTTGCAGCTGCCCCATCTGTTTCGGATGTGCAGAGCACAACTTATTCTTATCTCACGATAAAATCGCTTCCGTTCCAGTCGACCGTGACCGTTGTGCCTTCATCCGGCGCTTCGGCGATTATATGCCTTGCGATCAGCGATTCGAGATGTCCCTGGATGAAGCGCTTGATCGGCCTTGCGCCGAAGAGAGGATCGGAGCCGTTGTCGATGATCGCCTGCTTTGCATCTTCGGTGACTTCGAGGTTCAGCCTGCGCTGCTGCATGCGCTTTGCAAGATCGCCGAGCTGCAGCTCCACGATGCCCTTCATGTTCTCGGGCGTCAGCGCGCGGAAGTAGACGATCTCATCGAGCCTGTTGATGAATTCAGGACGGAACTTCGATTTCAGCAGTTTCGCAAGCATATCCTGCGTCTCGTCCGTCAGCTCGCCGTTCTCCATCTCGTTCAGGATCAGCTCGCTGCCGAGGTTGCTCGTGAGGATTATGATCGTGTTCTTGAAATCGACCGTGCGGCCCTGGCCGTCGGTGATGCGGCCGTCGTCAAGTACCTGCAAAAGAACGTTCAAGACGTCCGGATGCGCCTTTTCGACTTCATCGAAAAGCAAGACGGCATAAGGCTTTCTGCGTACGGCTTCGGTCAGCTGGCCGCCCTCGTCATAGCCGACGTAGCCCGGAGGGGCGCCAATGAGACGGGAAACGGAATACTGCTCCATGTACTCGCTCATGTCGATACGCACCATACTGCGTTCGTCGTCAAAGAGCGCCTCCGCAAGGGCTTTGCAGAGCTCCGTTTTGCCGACGCCGGTCGGACCCATGAACAGGAACGAGCCGATCGGGCGGTTCGGGTTCTGAATTCCCGCCCTCGAGCGCAGGATCGCGTCGCAGACGCGGCGGACGGCTTCGTCCTGGCCGATGATGCGCTTATGCAGCTGTTCATCGAGCCGCAGCAGCTTCTTCCTTTCGCTCTCGAGGAGCTTGGAAACCGGGATGCCGGTCCAGCGTGCGACGATCTTCGCGATCTCATCGGAGGAAACATGGTCCCGAAGAAGGCTGTTTTCGCGCTTTGCGGCGAGCTCCTCCTCCTTTGCGAGCTCCTTCTGCAGGCTCGGCAGCTCGCCGTACTGCAGCTCGGCCGCGCGGTTCAGGTCATAGCTGTTCTTTGCCTTTTCGATCTCGCCGTTGACCTGTTCGATGCGCTCGCGGAGCTGTTGAACGCGGCCGATCGCGCTGCGTTCGTTCTCCCATTTTGCCTTCATTTCGTTCATTTTTTCGCGCAGGACGGAGAGCTCTTTACGGATCTCCTCAAGGTGTTCGGCGGTATGCTCGTCGTTATCGCCCTTGAGCGCCTGCTCCTCGATCTCGAGCTGCATGATCCTTCTCGAGATCTCATCCATCTCGCTCGGCATGGAATTCATCTCGGTCTTAATGAGCGCGCAGGCTTCATCAACAAGGTCGATCGCCTTATCCGGAAGGAAACGGTCCGAAATATACCTGTCGGAGAGCGTCGCGGCGGCGATCAGCGCGGAATCGTGGATCTTGACGCCATGATAGACCTCGTAGCGCTCCTTGAGGCCGCGCAGAATGGAGATCGTGTCCTCGACGGTCGGTTCCGCAACGGTGACGGGCTGGAAACGCCTTTCGAGCGCCGCGTCCTTTTCGATGTACTTTCTGTATTCGTCGAGCGTCGTCGCGCCGATGCAGTGCAGTTCGCCCCTCGCGAGCATCGGTTTCAGGATATTGCCCGCGTCCATCGCGCCGTCGGTCTTGCCCGCGCCGACGATGGTATGCAGCTCATCGATGAAGAGGATGATCCTGCCGTCGCTCGATTTGATCTCGTTCAGAACGGCCTTCAGCCTTTCCTCGAACTCGCCGCGGTATTTCGCGCCGGCGACGAGCGCGCCCATATCGAGCGCGAAGATCGTGCGGTCCTTGAGGTTGTTTGGAACGTCGCCGCGGACGATCCTTTGCGCAAGACCTTCCGCGATCGCGGTTTTGCCGACGCCCGGTTCGCCGATCAGGCAGGGATTGTTCTTCGTTTTCCTCGAAAGGATGCGGATCACGCTGCGGATCTCGTTATCGCGGCCGATGACCGGGTCGAGCTTCTGCTTCTTCGCAAGGCCCGTGAGGTCCTGGCCGTATTTGTTGAGCGCGTCGTATGTACCCTCCGGATTATCCGTATTGACCCGCGTATTGCCGCGGACGCTCTTCAGCGCCGCAAGATAACCGGCTCTTCCGATATTGAATTTTTTAAACAGGGGCTTCAATATCCCGTCCGCCCGCTCGATCAGAGCGAGCATGATGTGTTCGACGGAGATATAGCTGTCCCCCATCGCCTTCGCCTCGTCTTCGGCGCGGTTCAGCGCGGAGCCGAGCTCGTTCGACATATAGACCGCGCCGCTCGAGCTGCTGTAGCTCGCCTGCTTTTTGAGCTCCGCTTCGATCGCCGCGCGGAATGCGTTGACGTCGACGCCCATCGCTGTCAGAAGCTGAGTGTTGAGGTCGTCCGCCTCGTTTGTGAGGGCGTACAGCGCGTGTATCTGCCCGACCTGCGTATGCCGCCGGTCTTCGGCAAGCTTCTGCGCCTGCCCCAGCATTTCGATCGTTTTCTGCGTCATTTTTTCTGCGTTCATATTTAACACCTCCCGCTAAGGGTAGTTTTGCTTGCTCATTCATCGGGGAGCTTCCTTTGCCGTTTCCGGCGCCCGCGCTTCCGCCGTTCCTTCCGAAACAGGTCTAGGCGCCGTTGTTGTTAGCACTCTCGTTCCTTGAGTGCTAACATTATAGCGCATTCCGAGCACGATTGGGAGTATCTGCAATGCTTTGTTGCCAAAATAACATAATTTCGCCATAATTAAAGGAGGCTCGCTCCGTTTGAAGCAAGACTCCCATTTTTCTGTTATGCGATTCCCGGCCGGGGCTCAGTTGCCTTTTCCGCCGTCCAGTCCGCTGTCACGGTGCGCACTGTCGCCGCCTTCGATGGTTCCGGAGATCTTATCGTCCTTTCCCTCCGGCGCTTTGGTCGCCATCGGTTCCGCAGTGATGCCGGAAAGGTCCGTTGAGGGGCGCAGCACCGCGGCTACGCGCACAACAACACCGTTGCTGACCTCGAGCTTGATCGCGGCAACGGAGTTGTAGGTATAGATGCCTCCGCTTTCCTCGGTGCAGCCGAGCGCGGTGAGCTTGTTCACCGCTTCGTCCTCCGTCATGCCAACCTTCACGCCGAGCACGTCATACTTGTCGGATGTGAAGCTGACCTCCGCCGTCATCATCATATCGGTATAATCCGGGAAACCGCGCATGATCGCGACGCTTCCGTCGGGAGTTTCGTATTTCCTGGAGGTCTGGTTCTTCCCCGCGTACGCGAAATCCTTGTTCAGCAGCACGGAATACTGGAGTCCGAGATCCGCCGGAAGATGGCTCTGGCTGTTGAAGGTCTCGATCTGCGGCTCGTAATACGGCACCCAGATGGAGATCTGCGAAATGTCGTCCGTCCTTTCGACGCCCATGCTGAACATGATGACGCCCTTTCTGAAGGTGATCTCGCGGCTCTTCGGAAGGCCGTTCGGCGTGACCTTTTCGGTATCCTCGTAAATGACGGTGTAACCCTTCCCGAGAAGGATCTGCCTTGCCGTTTCGATATTGTCGCCGACCTTGATGCCGAATATGCTGCGGCTCGTCGTATAAACAGGCGTCGTGCTGCCGTCCTCGTTCTTTTGGATCGTCTTGCCCTGCGGTGTGATGCGGATGCCCACGACATAGAGCTCGAGTTTCGGATCCGGTTCGCCGTAATGCAGCTCATACGTGCCGCAGGAATAGCCGACGTCCTGGTTGCTCGGGCTGTGGTAGCGCATGTAGTGATGCTCAATGCCGCTGTAGCTTTCGTAGCCGCCCTTTTTCAGCGTCTCCTCGGATTCGCCGAGCTTATACGGCGCAACGAGTTCCGCGTTGAACTCATCCACTTCTTCCCTCTTCAGCATTGTCTCAACATCGCTCTTTTTGCCGCAGGCGAAGAGCGGAAGAACGAGCGCCGCCGCAAAGACAAGCGCCATTATTTTCGCAATGGTTTTCATCATCGAAAACTCCTTTCAAAGCCTCCCTTTATTATAAAATAGAAGCGGACAGATTTCAACCTCCGTCCGCTTTTCGATCTTTAATTATGCGTTTTTTGTCATTAGTGCGCTTAAAAGCGCCTTTTTGAACGGAGCGTAGGCGTAGAGCGAGCCGAGCGCGAGCAGCGGAACATCCGCTCTGTTCGCGTCCTCGAGCGCCGCTTTCACCGCTTCTTCATAGGAAGGGAAACCCTCCGCCGCGACGCCGAGCGAGCGGAAGACCTCCGCGTACTGTTCCGCGCCGAGCGCTCTCGCGTTATCCGGGGCGACGGTAAAGACCTTCCTCGCGACGCCCGCCATCAGCGCAGCCATATCCTCATAACGCTTGTCAGCCATAACGCCGGAGATGATGTCGATCTTCTCCCCCGCGAAATAGGCTTTGACCGTTTCCACCGCGGCGGTAACGCCTTCGATATTATGACCGCCGTCGAAGAAAACGAGCGGACTCTCGCTGAGCTTTTCAAAGCGTCCCTTCCATGAAGCCGAAGCAAGGCCCCTTTTGATATCCCTGTCGGCGATCCGGAGGCCGCGCGTGCGCAGCATCAGCGCCGCCTCGATCACGTTCGCGGCATTCAGCGGTTGATAGAGGCCGAGAAGCGGGATAAAGAGCTCGAGGAAACCGCCGTAATCGAAGCGGGTCCCGTCCTTCGAGCAGCTCATTATCCGAACTCCTTCGCGGTCCGTCCTTCTGAA
>JAEEYN010000078.1 GCA_016288175.1 Bacillota bacterium
GCTCCGAAAGGGCGGCGAGGACGATGAAGGCGCCGGTCACGGCGAAGGATACCGGCCCCGGAGAAAGCCCCGATACCGCGGCGGCAGCGACGCCCGCGGCGGCGATCAGCGCACCGACGGCGGCGCCGCAGAGGCAAAGCAGTACGGAGCTCTGCCGTGCGCTTTTCCCTTGAAACCCGAAAAAGGAAAGGGCGAGCCGACCTCCGTCGAGCGGAAGGACGGGAAGGAGATTGACGACGCCGAGCGAAAGGTTGAAAAACGAGAATTCGGAAAGGACGCGCCGGTTGAACGCGGAAAAGCCGGGGGAAACGCCGGGGATCGAGGCCGCGATGCGGAGCATACCCGCGGCGCAGAGCGCAAGAAGAAGGCTCATCACCGGCCCCGCGGCGGCGATCGCGGCGGATTCGGAGGGCGTATTCGGCGAACGCGCAAGCCGCGCGATGAAACCGAAGGGCTGGATCTCGATCGCGGCGATCGGGAAACCGAGCCGATGCGCCATGAACGCGTGGGAAAGCTCATGCAGGGAAAGCGAAACAGCGCAGACGGCGAGCGTGCGCGTTCTTCCGAAAACAACGGCCGCCGGGATCAACAGCAGCACGGGAACGGAGCAGCACAGCTCCGTCCGCCCGCAGACGGCGAGCTGCATCAGCTCAGCCCCGCGGCGGCGCCGAAAAATTCGGAGGGATCGACAGGCCGCCCGTTTTTCGTGATCCGGATGCGCAGAACATCGCCCGCGGTATAGCCGAGGACGCTGCGCTGGAGCACGGGCTGCCCGCGCTCGACGCGGATATCGCGAAGGCCGTAGAAGGTGATCTCGATACCCCCGCTGTGCGAAACGGTCACGACGCCGCCCTCCGCGCCGCCCGCTGTGACGGATTTGACGGTCCCGTCGAGGACGCTGACGACCTCCGTGCCGGCGGGGGCATATACCTTCGCGGTCAGATCCCCTTCGACGGAGGAACCGCTCATCGGCAGGGGCATTATCGGGCTGTCCGAAGGCGCGAAAACGGTCAGCATCCCGGGAAGACTGACGAGCTTCAGCTTCCCGAGGTCCTCGTCATCGGCTTTACCGGAGGAGCTTTCATCCCCGCCGCTGTTCATCGCGGTGCGGTACGCCGAAGCCGTAACAGCCGCCGCTTCGGAGCGCGACGCCGCGAGGGCGAAGAGCAGCGAAAGGGAAAGCAGGCAGAAAAGCAGCAGCGCGAGCGACGAGGCGCTGCGGTCCCCGCTGTGCTTCGCGGGATGCGTTCCGAAGCGGCAGCCTTCCGCTCTCCCCGCGCGGGGAGTGATAGGCGCGTAAAACCCGGCAGGCCGGGACGCGCTCCGCCCGGCGGGCTCCTGCCTTGTTGTGAAGCTGCATTGGCAGCGGTTCTCTTCGTTCATTGTCGCTTCCTCCGTTCATGGAATCGTTAATGATTATTCGGCCGGAAGCGCAAAGATTCTGCGAAGCGGAAAAAAGGAAAAGAAAAAGCGGTCCAAGAATGGGACCGCTTAAAAATCGAAAAACCGAACTCAGTCGTCGGTGCCGTAGCCGGCGGGCACGAAGGAGCGGACGAGCTCATAGATCCTGTCGGGCTTCTCCTCGTGGACAAGGTGGCCGGCGTTGCGGACGATCGTAACGGTCGCGTTCGGGATCGCGCTGCGGTAGAGATTGCTCGCTTCCATCGGATGCCATTTGTCGTCGTCGCCCCAGATGATCATAACGGGAGCGTCGATCTCGTGCAGGGATTCGGAAAGCTCCTCCTCATCGAAGCCGGAAACGGTCATGCGGATAGCGGCGCGTCCGTCGGGATCGCTGGCGGGGCGGAAATATTCCTTAACGTCGTGCGGACCGACGACGGTATGGTCGAAAACGCATTCGTTGAGCATCTTTTCGACGGTGCGCATCTTGTAAAGACGGCTTGCGAAACCGCCGAAGAGGCTGCTCTCGATCATTCGGACGGAGAGGGGCATGGAGCCCGTGATGCCGCCGGGGCTGATCGCGATAACGCGGCCGACGCGGTCGGGATGGCGCTTCGCGAATTCGAGGGCAAAGCCCGCGCCCATCGAGAAACCGAGGATATGCGCCGATTCGATGCCCATCGCGTCCATGAAGCCGGCAATGCTTTCGGCGTGGTCGCCGATGCCGTATTCGAAGAAATCGGGACGGTCGGAATAGCCGTGGCCGACAAGGTCGAGGGCGATGACGCGGTAACGCATCGCGAGTTTATAGAACAGGCCGCGGAAGGTATAGAGCGACTGGCCGGCGGTATGGATGAGGAGCATCGGTTCGCCCTTGCCGCTCTCGAGATAGTGCATTTTTGCGGTCTCGTATTTCGTTTTGACGACGCGGATGGCGTCCTGCAGGCGCTCCGCCTCGTTGAAGGCGGCTTCGCTGTCCTTCATCGCCTGGGTCAGAGCGTTCCTCGATTCAACGAGCTGCAGCTCGAGCCCCGCGATGCGGTCGGTAAGATTCCTGCTCGTTTCGCGCGCGGTATCGGTTTCGCGGTTGACGGCCTCGACGCGGACGTTGATCTTGTCGAATTCGCCGCGCTTCTGGCTGAAAACGCGCTCTTCGGCGTCCGAAACCGTCTTTGCCTTCTCGAAAGCGCTCTGCTTTTCGTCAGCGTTGGCGGTCGCTGTTTCGAGCAGGGCGGCGTTCTTTTGGATCTCCGCCTGCGCCGAAGCGATCGTTTCGGTCGCTTCCTCGCCGGCCTTCTTGAGCTCGACGATGCGCTTTTTGGCTTCATTGAGCCTTGCTTCGAGCGATTCGGCCTCCGCCTTTTTGGCGGAAAGGTTCAGCCCTTCGGCAAGCTTCTTTTCGTTGCCGGTGCGGGCCTTCTGGCGGGCTTCCTCAAGGCGCTTCGAAGCGTTCTTGGCGTTTTCGGCGGTCTCGGTGATCTTGCGCTCGCATTCTTCGAGCTTATCCTTTGTGGACTGCAGGAAGAGCTGCTCCTTCTCGTGGTTGGCGAGGCGAACCCTCTCCTCCGCGCCGGCGGTATCGAGCCTCGATTTCGACTGGGCAAGACGCATCGCGCCTTTCTCGGAATCGAGCTTCTTGATGCTTTCGCGAACGGTATCATACTGTTTTTCGGCTTCGGCGAGCTCATCCTTCGCGCGTTGATAATCCTTCTGAGAGCGCGATTCGACAAGCTGCGCTTCGGCAAGCTGCTTTTCGAGGATGCGTTTCTCAACGCTGAGGGAAACGGAGGCTTCGTTGAGCTTTTTGTATTCGGCGTCGTAATCGGCTTCGAGCTGAGCCATCGCCGTGGCTTCCTCCTCCGCGTTTTTGGAGGAAAGCTCCGCGTCGGAAACGGCCTGCGCCGCCGCCTTGAGAAGCTTTGTGAGCTCCTCCTCGTCCTTTGCGGCTGCTGTGCCGTCGGTGCCGGCCTTTTCAAGAGCCGCGCGGGAATCCGCAAGCAGTTTTTCGGCGTCCTGCTTTGCTTTTTCGTAGGAGGCGCGCTCGGCTTCGGCGGTTTTGTAGATCTCCTCGAGCTTATCGGTCTCGGACTTCTTGCCGTTGTATTCCTTCTTCGCGGCGTCCATTACGGCCTTCTTTTCGGTGTATTCGGGATCCATCTCGGCACGCTTCTTCGTGCTTTCGTCGAGACTCTTTTCAACGCGGACGAGCTCCTCCTTCGCGTTCGCGAGTTCGCGCTCGATGTCCTTGACGTTGACCTCCGCCTGCTTTTCGGCGGCTTCCTTTGCCTTCGCCTCGGCGGAAGCTTTCTCGGCGGCGATCCTTTCGCGCTTCGCGGCGCGGATCTCGTCGCTGCGGATGGGTAGCTCGCTCGGAAGAGTGACGGTGACGAAATCGCCGATATGCTCGGAATTTATGAATTTCTTGACTTCAAGCGAAAGACTCATCTTTCTCTCCTTAATATGACAACCGCAGAACAGCTTGCGGAGCATGATTCTATTTCGGGCGCTCCGTTCGCGGCGGACCGGAACCGTTCCTGCCGGATGGGGATACCCGCTCAACATATTATTTTACACGAAAACAGAGCATGATGCAAGCAATAAAAGAAAATTTCCGAAAAAAAGAAAAAACGCGTTGGAACGCGTTTGCATAAAATCTGTTTGAGAGAAAGATTCAACCTGTAAAAGCCCCATCTCTTCCTTCTTACGTTGCTGACGCTTATGCGCCGTTTATTCATCGATCATCTCGGACAGTCCGACAAAGTCGAAAGAGAGAAGAGCTTCCAGAGCTTCACTTCGGGAAAGCCCCGAGAAAGCGATCCACGCGAAGAACCCGTCGATCTCCGCATAAAAGACGTTCAGGTCCGCATTTTCGGGATCCTCCAGCATATAGAGCCTTTGGATCGGCGAATCGGCCCCGGTTTCGATCGGAGAAACGTTCTTTGAAGAAATTTCCTCTTCCAGAAGTACGTCGGTATTGCCGAAGGGACCGCCGCTGAAAATGAACTCGCAGTTATTGTCGCCGGGAAAGCCTCCGCTCCAATTATACGCAAGACCAAATCTTCCCATCAGGGCGTCATACTCGATAAAAATGAAACTGAACTCCGCGGCCGTCGGGAAGGGAAGCTTATCAAGACGCTTTGCGATCCATACAACATCGGCTTTGGTTTGTATGCCGAAGTCGGTATAACCGCGTTCTTCAATGAACTGCAGAAAATCGTCGTCGCTCATTTCCGGTGACGAGATAAAATCCCGAAGCGCATCCATGCCGCTGCAGGAGAAACGTCTTATATAGCTGTTCGGGAGCGGCACGTTTTCCGAAAGGCCGATCGTTTCGGCATATTCCCCGATGGTGATATATCTTGCGGAGGAAAGCAGCTTGAGAAGGAATGAATTCGACGCGTTCGTTCTCAGAAAAACGCGGTGGGAGCGGATATTTGTGTAATAGAAGGAGATCGGATCGAAATCGTTTTCGCTTTCCGCACGCAGGAGATATTTCAGCTCCGGAAGGTTTTCCGTCGGCAGCGCGGTGAGTTTGGCCCCGGTAGCTTCGATAACGGCTTCGGCGTCCTCGTCGCTCGGGGTGAGGTCGATCGCGATCCCGATATACAGCCCTTCTCTGTCGTCACTTTTATACAGGATGAAGGCGCTGTCCGTATCGTAACACAGAACAAGATAGTCGAAAACAAAGCCTTCGAGCACGGGCGTCGGGAGGGAACCGAGCGTGTTCAGAACGCGGACCGCGTCCTCCTTTACGGATATCCCGTTCATCTCGTAGTTGTTACGCGGTGACCGCAAAAACTCCGCAAACGCCCAGTCGTCGAGCTCCGCGGCCGCGGCGAACTCACGGTATGCAGCCATGCTATCGAAGATGATCTGCTGCGGAGGCACGGAGGTGGCCGTGGGCTGCGTCGGGCTTGCAGTCGGAGCGGGCGTGGTCTGTTCGGCGGGCTCGGTCGCCGGAACGAGAGCATGCTGCTCGCCGGCGGAAGGCTTCAATAACCGAATCATGGCGAAAATACCGAAACCGAGTATCAGTACCGCCGCTGCGGCGGAGAGCAGGTTCCGCAGCTTTTTGCTGCCTTCGGGCTGGTCCTGCCTGCTTTTCCCTTTATTGACAACGGGGGAGACGGAGGAGTATTCAACGATCTTGTCGTCGCCGATACCGCCGACAGCCTTCAGAAATTGTTCTGCTTTCATATTTCTATCCCCTTTTCGTCTAAATAGGATTTGAGATCCGCTTTGATCCTCGAAAGCCTTGTTCTTACAGCACCGGAGGAGAGCCCCGAAGCCTTCGCAATGTCGCGGCAGGTATCCATATAAAAGAATCTGCGAACGAATATCATTCGGTCGACCTCGTTTCGGAGGTCCAGAAAGCTGTTGATGCATTCGGAGAGCCGCTTTTCACCGATCTCGTTTTCGATGCTTTCGCCGGAACTCAGATAATTCTCAAGCTCGTCTATGCATTCCTCGCAGCCGGTACGCTCGCTCCTGAATCCCTTGCTGCGGTATCGGTCAAGCGATTTGTTCCTCACGATCCTGCACGCGAACGCCAAAAGCGGGTCCGGCCTTGCGGGCGGGATCGCGTTCCACAGCCCGAGATAAGCGTCGTTCAGGCATTCGTCCGCATCCGAACGGTTTCCGAGCACGTTCATAGCAACGTTCATGAATACCCCGCCGTATTTTTTGGAAATCTCGGTTATCGCCTGCTCCGAGCGCTCAAAGAACAGGTCGATGATCTTTTCGTCGTCCAAGATTTACACTTCCTTTCGCAGCGGTCTCAATTATTATCTCGTAAATGCCGACCGGAGTGTTACAAATTCTGCAAATGGGTTTAAAACCGATATAAAAAGCCTGCTTAAGGGCAGGCAGGAAAGCGGCGGACAGGGAACGGGATCGGCCGGTGCGTTTTTTATTCCGCGCCGTTGACATGGATATCCACTGCGATCTTTTTGAGCTTCTCGGGCTCGTTGTCGGCCGGATGGACGGCGCAGTGCGCGACGAGGCGGCGCTTGATATCGGCGACCTGCGGCCCGGGCGGGATGTCGAGCCAGCGGATGATGTCGAAGCCGCTGCAGCGGAGCTCCTTTTCCGTGAAGGGAACGCTCTCTGCCTTCATCGCCGCTAGGACCTTGCGCCAGCGTTACGCCGAAGCGACCCGGCCGCCGATGATGCCGGAGCCGTGGACGTCCGCGGTGCGGATATCGCAGATGTCGA
>JAEEYN010000079.1 GCA_016288175.1 Bacillota bacterium
AGTCCACCATCACGCCCGACGAAGGCCGCAACGTGCCCTGGCATATCTACAACATCGAAGCCTGCGACACCGCGAAGCAGACGCTCGTCGGTCTCGACGGCCTGATGGAAATGGTCGAGCTCAAGAAGGACGGCTATCTCCGCGAGAAGGCCCGCGAGCTCAAGGAGCGCGCGATCCTCTTCATGGAGGAGATGCTCGAGCAGGGCGGCTACTTCAACGCCGTTCAGGAGGGCATGTTCGTCGACAGCGGTATTTATCCCGAGCGCAACGGCGACGGCATCGCGAGGAAGATCGACGGCGGCATCGGCGCAGGAACGATCTTCAAACGCGCCAAAGACTATATGGCTCCTGTTACCGCCCACTACGGCTATAACAACGTTGCACAGTACGGCGAAGAGTATAAGGACAATCCGTCCGCTCTCATCGGCGGCTGCACGCTCGAATGCCCCGAAAAGATCATCTACATCGATGAACTCGACGAGCAGGACAACGTCAACGTCCGTATGAGCGAGGTCAAGGAATTCACTCCCGGCGGCAAGATGATCCGCCCCGAGATGGAATGGCTTGCAGACGGCACCGTTATGCTGACGATGTTCTTCCCCGCCCCGAAGCAGATCGCAGAGGCAGCGGCGCTTGAATGCGCAAAGCGCATGAACCTAACCGAGTGCGAAGTCATCTCCCGCGAGATCATGCATCCGCAGGACGGCACCCGCATCGAAGTCAAGGGCAAGGTCCCGTTTGCTATCGACGTCGATAAGCTCGTCATCCCGAAGGAGCCAGACGTTCTTTCCGATGACGTTATCCGCAAGGATATCGAGCGTCGTCCGATGAAGATCGTCGCCGCGACCGTCGGTGAGGATGAGCATTCCGTCGGCCTTCGTGAGATCATCGACATCAAGCACGGCGGCATTGAGAAATACGGCATGGAAGTTCACTATCTCGGAACCTCCTGCCCGCCCGAAAAGCTCGTCAATGCTGCTGTTGAGCTCAACGCGGACGCGATCATGGCTTCGACCATCATCAGCCATGACGATATCCATTATAAGAACATCGCCAAGATCGACCAGATCGCGCGCGAGATGGGTATTCGCGATAAGATCATCTTCATCGCTGGCGGCACGCAGGTAACTCCCGAACTGGCACGCAAAGCCGGTGCGGACGAGGGCTTCGGCCGCGGCAGCCACGGCGTGCACAACGCGACCTTCCTGATCAAACGCAGGTGGGAAATGGAAGCCGCCGAAAAGGCGAAGAACGAGAAGAAGGATAACTAAGGTCACTTTATGCGGAACGGCGGAGCGGGTGTTCCCCGCCTGACCGTTCCGCAATTATTTTTGCCATGTTCATTGATATTCTTGTAGCTGAGATCGGCTCAACAACGACTCTTATAAACGCCTTCAGCGGCGTTAAAAGCGGTTCTCCGCGCTTTATCGGCCAGGGGCAGGCTCCGACGAGCGTGCTCGAAGGCGACGTGCGTATCGGCCTCACAGCGGCCGTGAACGACCTTGCCTCAAACCTCGGCGCCGATAAGATCGACTACGGTGAAATGTTCGCAACTTCAAGCGCAGCGGGCGGTCTGCGAATGACTGTACACGGCCTTGTTTACGATATGACGGTCAAAGCCGCACAGGCAGCTGCGCTCGGCGCCGGTGCGATAATCAAGCACGCTACCGCAGGAAAACTGAATGAGTTCGATATTGACGACATCAAGACCATAGATCCGAATCTGATCCTGCTTGCGGGCGGAACCGATTACGGCGAAAGAGAGACTGCTGTTTTCAACGCCCGTCTTATTGCGGCATCCGGCCTTAAAACACCGATCATCTACGGCGGCAATATTCAGAACCATCGGATCATCGAGCAGATCTTTACTGAAGCGAAGATTCCTTACTACATTACGGAGAACGTCTATCCGAAACTCGACCTTCTGAATATCGAACCCGCGAGGCGTATCATCCACAGCGTTTTTGAGGAGCATATAGTCAAAGCGGCGGGTATGGAACACATCCGCGACATGGTAAACGGAAAGATCATACCCACTCCCGGTGCTGTTATGGAAGCTGCCCAGCTTCTTCAGGCTGATCTCGGCGACCTTGCGGTGATCGATATAGGCGGTGCAACGACGGACGTTCATTCCGTAACAGCGGGTTCTGACGAAGTTGCGGTTCTCCAGACAACGCCTGAACCATTTGCAAAACGCACTGTTGAAGGAGATCTCGGACTTTATGTTAATGCAAAGAATCTTATCGCTATGATCGGCAAGGATAAGCTGGCGGAAGAACTTGAAATTGACATGGATTCTGTTTTAGCGAACTACAAGCCGATTCCCGATACTCCCGAGCAGTTCCTGCTAACCGAACGTCTCTGCTTCGAGGCAGGCCTTACGGCGATCGAGCGCCACGCCGGAGCATTCCGCTATATCTATACTCCGCGCGGAAGGCAGACCATTGCGGAAGGCAAAGATCTTACGGTATTGAAATACCTGATCGGTACAGGCGGCGCTCTGACAAGGCTGCCGCATCATGAGGAGATTGCAAGGAAGATCGCCGACTGCAATAAAAACGGAATGATGCTGTATCCGAAGCCAGGCAGACTCAAGCTTTTATTCGATAACCACTACATCATGGCATCGCTGGGCGTTCTCAGCAAGACGTATCCGGAAGCCGCGCTCGATCTGATGAAGCAAAGCCTGGGCATCAAAGAGGTGTAAAATGTATCCGAAACTCATAATCGATCTTAAAAAACTCCGCGAGAATCTCGATTGGCTGACTGGCGAATGCCATTCGATCGGGATCAAGGTTGCCGTTGTAACGAAAGTTTTCTGCGCCGATCCCGAGATTTGCGCAGTTATTGAAGAAAGCGATGCGGACGGTTTTGCCGATTCAAGGCTGCAGAATCTTAAAATAATCGAAACACATAAGCCGAAGCAGCTCCTTCGAATCGCAATGCAGAGCGAAGCGGAAGATGTTGTTCGCTTTGCCGATATTTCAATGCAAAGCGGCATCGAAACGATCCGAATGCTCGGTGCTGCCGCTGAAAAGCTTCGGAAAAAGCATAAGATAATACTGATGATCGATATGGGTGATCTTCGTGAAGGCATTTTTTTCAGGAACGAAGGCAGGATCTTTGAGACGGCGGAAGCGATCATTGCTGAACCTTGGTTAGAATTTTTCGGTGTAGGCGTTAACCTTACCTGCTACGGTGGAATAATCCCCGATGAAGAAAACGTCGGCGGCCTTGTAAAATTCGCAGACCTGCTGCGCGAAAAATACAATATCCCCCTCCCCATCGTGTCCGGGGGAAATTCTTCCATGATGACGATGCTGAAGGAACATCGAATTCCGAAAGGCGTAACGCAGCTTCGGCTCGGTGAAAGCTTTGTTCTTGGAAATAATACAGAAACCGGACTTCCGATGGATGAACTGAATACGGATTGTTTCGTTCTCGAAGCTGAGCTTGTTGAAGTTCAGCCGAAACCGAGCAAGCCCATCGGCACCAGCGGATTGAATGCTTTCGGCGAAAGAGTAACCTTTGAAGACCGCGGACCGATGCTTCGGGGCATACTTGCGATTGGAAGACAGGATGTAAATCCGGACGGTCTCACTCCGATCGATCCAGGTGTGGAGATCATCGGGGCAAGCAGCGATCACCTTCTCGTTAATCTAAACAGAAGTCCGAACTACAATGTCGGCGATACGATCCGATTCATTCCCGATTACGGAGCGCTTTTGAAGCTCTGCACAGCCGAAAAATACGTGGCCAGGGAATACGTTAAATAAGAAAGGAGCTTTTATGGCATACATTAAGATCAATGATATCCTTAAAAAACGAGGAAAGAAGGAAGCTCAGCTCGTTCCGCAGGCAGTTGAAGGCGCAAGGATCAAAGTTTTGATCGGAGGCTGTTCGCACTGCGCAAAGCTCCGCGATAACGTTCTCGAAGCCGCAGCGCAGCTCGGGATTCCCGAATCGGATATCGAGGTCATCACCGATCTTGCTAAGATAATGAGGTTTGGCATTATGTCCACCCCCGCTTTGATCGTTGAAGGTCGGATAGTAAGCATCGGCAAAGTGCTGCCCGTTGATAAAGTTGCGGAATTGATCAAGAATAAAAGCGAATTATCGTAATCATATTCTATTTTTTGAATTCCTACGATTTTACAAACAAAAAGAGAGGTAAAAACCTCTCTTTCTGTTTGTCAAAGAGCGCGTAAAAGTGTACCAAACCGAGCTGAAAACGCCCAAAAGTGTACCAGCGACCACCCAGCGATCGCTGGTTCCTTTTCCCGTCTTTTTACCTCACGTACTCCTTCTTTGTGTTGACAGATTGTAGGCATGTTCCTGTTGTTGCCCCGAGCATCGTTTATTCAACCTTATCCCAACATACCTGTTATTTCGTGATTCAGTTTCCTCTCGGCGATTTTTTCATCAACAAGCTTGTCCATCTGAGCAAAGTACCTGTAGTATCTCGACTGCATTGCGTCCCGTAAATCTTCATAATTCTCGATCGGTTCAAATTCGACTGCGGCTTCGTCTGAGTCCCACAGATCGATCTTCGAGACCCTGCTAACCGTAAAGTTATCGAAGTCCGAATAAGTTGCGCTATTGTGGCAGTATTCGCATGCCATACAGCCCTTGATGTTCATGTGTGCAGCGTTGACGCAGACGACCTCATGCCCTGCCTCTGTCGCTCCGCTTGTGAAGGCCTTTACCATATCGGAAGTAGGTCCGTTCGGATGCGGGCTTCCGTTGAGTACGAGTATCTTCATCCCTCCATGCTTATTGTTATCTCAACATCCCCGTTTCCGAGCAGTTCCTTAAGCTCCTGCCGGGTTTTGTCGATAATATGTCCGAGCCTTGTGTATGCCCATGAATTCGAG
>JAEEYN010000080.1 GCA_016288175.1 Bacillota bacterium
TGGCCTCAATCCCACGGGCTGACGGCAAGCAGCTGCGCCTGCGGCTCGTCCTCGGTAAGATCATAGCGGACAAGGCAGGAGCCGTAGCTCATATTTCTGCCGTCATGAACGAACCTCAAATGGCTGTAGACGACGAAAAGCTCATTTATGTCACCGTAAATATCCAAATCGCAGCCGTAGGCATCGACGTTAAAACCGATATCTTCGAAGAAGGAAAGCTCTTTTTCGATCCTTTTCAATACATTGCCGCTCATGTCAGTAATGATCAATTCCTGACCGGGGTATGTGATGTTGACAGTGCCGCCGCCGATCAAATGGGCCGATCCGAAATCCGGATATTCAAATACAACCTTGAGCTCTCCGTTTAAAATCTGCATCAGTTCCGGATTTCTTTCAAAGTTCGTCTCGGGAACAAGCCATATGTTTCCGTCGTTCTCGACCCACATGTCATACATCCCACCGAATATTATTGCCTCGTCGCTTGAATAAAGCTTTTCTAGCTCCTCGGTTTCGATATTCCAACGGAAAATCTCAAGCGTTGAAGTGTTGAGCATCGGTCCCGCATCCGGTACGGAAAAATATACGTAGCCGTCAATGTAAAAGAGTTTGGGCCAGATCGTCATTCCGCAATCGTCTTTTTCATAAATCGTTCGGTATTCGCCTGTTTCCGGATCAAGACTGACGATTGCAAAGCGGATGATAGGTTCCGATTCCTCAACATACTCATATGATATCCAGCCGTAAAGCTTTCCCCTGTGGAGATCGAACCTCTGCGGCCATGAAAAGTCCTGCGTTTCTCCGAAATCGAGCTCTCTCACCATTTCCCTTCCGGTTCCGTCCGAATTCATTCTGAAAAGCGCAGGACCCTTGTATTCGGGAGTCCATACGCCCGAAACGTAAAACAGCTTTTCTCCGGACGAAAACAGGGATTTCGCATGGGAGTTGACAAAGCCGCCGCAATTTTTGTTTTCCATCCCGGCTTCGTCGTGAGTGCATTCGGGCTTGGGGCAGAGCACGCCGGAAATGCCGCTTTGTTTATCATAATAATAGAGATACTTCCCACTGAAGGAGCAATAATAATATGCATCGTCGGTTTCGATGATATTCTGATAGCCCCTTCCGAAGCGGTTGTCAAAATCAGATCCATTCTTGCTTTCTGCCAGATGCGAATCCATTTCCGACGGAAAAGCGGTATCAGAAACGGTTACAAGGCTTTGATCTTTAGGAACAGTGCAAGAAAAAAGGACAAGCAACATAAAGAGCAGTAAGATAAACAGATGCTTCTTCATAATTTTCACCACTGTATTTTACTATTAATCGGCAGAGCCGAAAAAACCGAGTGCGCAAAGACGATCCATAAACAACTCCACTTATACATATATTATGCTATATTGTTGCACGGTTGTCAATGTTAAATTCAATAAATCGCCCTTGGATTTTTGCGGATTTTTGCGGTTCATAGCCGCATCATAAACGCGAACCGTCTGAAATAGGAAAAGCTGTCGCCGAGGCGCGTTACGACGACGCCGTCGAAGCTCGGCGAACAGTGCGCGACAAGAGGCTCCCCGTCCTCCGCGAAGCCGATCACGAGACCGACATGGTTGCTCTTTGCGCCGGGGTATTCATTCGCGAAAACGAGGTCGCCGGGGCGGAGCTCCGCCCTTTCGATCGCTTCCGAATTGACCCACTGGTGCCATGTCCCCGCGCCGACGTTTTCGCTCGTCCACTCCCTGCCGCGCCCGAGCTGGGCGAAGCACCACTGCACGAAGCCGGAGCAGTCGAGGCCATAGGGTATCACGGTGCCCGTCGTGCTGTGGCCGGTGCTCGTGACCTCCCTGGGCGTGCCCCAGTCCGGGTCCGGCCCCTTCGCGAAGCTTTTGCCGCCCCAGAAATAGCCGACCTTTCCGACGAGCGAGACCGCGGCTTCGACGAGCTCGTGCTGTTCTTCGGAAGTGTATTCGTTCCTTTCGAGCGCTTCCGCGATCTGTGCCTCCGTGAGAGGCCTGTTCCCCGGCGCGCATGCTGAGAGCGCCGTCAGCGCCGCGAGAAGCGCGCACATGACCGCGCGCAGGATATCGGGCATATGTTTCCTCATTCGCACTCCCCCTTTTTTCGACCGTGCTTTTTCTACAATATTAACATCTGCGCCGCGAGCGGGCAACAGAATTTTTGTAAAATTCTTGTGTGGATTGTGACATTTTGGTGATACACGGTTTTTTTGATCTTATTTATATTTGCCATTGCCGTTCTGCACGCTGTTTTGACTATTTCGGGACGTGTATGTATTGAAAACCTGCGGGCGAAATGGTATAATTACCCGTGAAAACCGGAGCAAAAAGCGCAAAGGCAAGCCCGCAGGCCGCAAGGGACCGTCGGGGCTGCCTTTTCGGCGAACCGCTCCGAAGAAGGAGGCCGGCAAATGGCAGAACAAAAGAGAACTGTCGAAAAGAAAGTCAGGTCGGGTTGGCCGATGCTCATCACCGCGATGCTGATCATCGTTTTCGGTTTGATATTCCCTCTCTACCGCATTTGGGGGATCATCGTCACCGCCGTGCTCGGCGTTGCCGCATTCCTGATCCTGAGGCTGATCTTCCCCGCGAAAACGGAGATCGTCGAATTGCCGCCGGAGTACAAAACCGGCATTGCGGAGCTCGACAAAGCGCTGCTCGAAGCGGACGGGCATCTTGCTTCCCTGCGCCAGCTCAACGACCGCATCCCGAACGAAAGGATCACCGCTTCCATCAACAGGATGGTCGACGCGGGCGACAAGATCGTTGCGGAGCTTGCGCGCAAGCCCGAAAAAGCCCGCGGTATGCGCCGTTTCCTGACCTATTACCTGCCCACGGCGCAGAAGCTCATGGAGAGCTACGCGATGCAGCAGGATCTCGGCGCCACCGGCGACAACCTCAACGAGATCAAGATGAGGATCGAAAACAACTCCGAAACGATCGCAAGGAGCTTCGAAACGAGCCTCGATTCGCTCTACCAGAACGAAGCGATCGATATCAGCTCCGATATCGCCGTGCTTGACGCGATGGTCAACAGCGACAGGCCCGCCAACTGATCAAGCCCCGCTCCCGCTGCCGCCCCGGAATTCATCCAAGCGCCGTCCCCGCGCGTTTATTACAGGAGGAAACTCCGAAAGATATTATCAAACCATTAACTGAAAGGAAGAAACCGCAATGGAAGAAAAGAAATCAACGATCCCCGAGCTGACTCTCGATCCCGTCACCGAGCCCGAAGAGAAGGAGCAGGTACCCACTGCCGAAGAGACCGACAAAACGATGCAGGAGATCATCGTCGCAAGTTCCAGCCTCTCCCCCGAGGAGCTCGCCGCGGTCGACAGCTTCGCCCAGAAGATCGACATCACGAACTCGACCCAGATCATGCAGTACGGTTCCGCAAGCCAGCAGAAGCTTTCCCAGTTCGCGGACGGCGCCCTCGGTGCGGTTCGCACGAAGGACCTCGGCGAGACCGGCGAGATGATCACTTCGCTGATCGCGGAGCTCAAGGGCTTCAATGACGACACCGAAAAGAAAGGCCTGCGCGGTTTCCTGAAGAAGAAGGGCCGCAAGATCGAAGCGCTGAAGCTGCGCTATGACAAGGCCGAAGTCAATGTTGACCGCATCGCCGGCAACCTCGAACAGCACCAGGTCGTTCTTATGAAGGATGTTGCGATGCTCGACCAGATGTACGAGCGCAACCTCGATTACTTCAAGGAGATCTCGATGTACATCCTCGCCGGCAAGCAGAAGCTCGAGACCGAGCGCAAGACCACTCTCCCCGAGCTGCTCCGCAAAGCCGATGAATCCGGCCTGCCCGAAGACGCCCAGAAGGCAAGGGATTTCGCGGACCTCTGCACCCGCTTCGAAAAGAAGATCTACGACCTTGAGCTGACCCGCAACATCAGTCTCCAGATGGCGCCGCAGATCCGCCTCATCCAGAACAACGACACCATGATGGCGGAGAAGATCCAGACCTCCATCGTCAACACCATCCCGCTCTGGAAGAGCCAGATGGTCCTCGCTCTCGGCATCGCGCATTCGCAGGAAGCCATCAGCGCCCAGCATGCTGTGACCGAGATGACCAACGAGCTGCTGAAGAAGAACGCCGAAACGCTGCATATGGCGACCGTTGAGGCGGCGAAGGAGAGCGAGCGCGGCATCGTCGACATCGAGACGCTGACCGACACCAACCAGAAGCTCATCAACACCATGGACGACGTTCTCCGCATCCAGAAAGAGGGCCACGACAAGCGCGTTGCCGCCGAGGCCGAGCTCAACAGGATCGAAACTCAGCTCAAGCAGAAGCTGGTCGAAGTCACCGGTATCCGCCCCGAGCAGTGATCCGCTCAAAAGAGCATTGAACCGAACTTTCAACCATCAGAACCTCCCCCGCCGCTCCCGTTTTCCGGCAGCGGCGCGGGGATCATCCGTCCGCTGCGATCGTATAAGGTCGGGAAAGGAGTCAGGAAAATGAAGAAACTCGCGAAAAACGTGCCGCTCTGCACAGCAATTCTGATCGTTGTTGCGATCCTCGCCGTGCCTCTCCTCGGCGGGCTCAAGCTTTCCCGCGCTGTCAAAGGCGCGGAAAACAGGTTTGAGCAGATTCTTTCAACGCCTCTCGCAGCGAACAACAAGGATATCAACAGCGACGCCAAGAAGGTCATCAACGCCGCAAGAACGCTCCTCGACAAAGGCAACCGGCTTTCGAACGGTTCAACCGTGATCGAAGAGCGCGGAACAAGCCTCCTTGAAGCGATCGAAGCATGCGACGGCGCGAAGACCGGCGTTGAGAAGTACCTCACCTGCGAAGCGCTGGATTCCGCGATTGAGCTTTACTACAATGCCTTCAACGCCGAAGGCAGAGCCGAGCTCGAAACGGACAAGCTGCGTGCCGATTCCGCCTACCACCTGATCAAGAACACCTATCGCCAGGCCTATGCCGCCTACCGGCAGACGACCACCGAGCTGGTCTCCGGGTTCCCCGCCTCTCAGATCGCGGGTCTTTTCGGGATCGGGGGTGGAAAGTAAATGAAATCAAAAACGAGGCTCACCGCTCTCGTTATCGCAATTGCAATGCTTTTGCTTCTCGGTTCCTCCCCCGCTGCGGCGTTTGATCCCACAGGCGGAAACAACTGCAGCGACGGGTCCGGGATCCTTTCCGAAAGAACGGTCCGCTTCCTTGCCGACCGCAACGAATACCTTGCCGCGAACTGCAGCGGCGCCGCGATCTTCGTGATGACCGTACGCTCCCTCGAAGGGGATACCGTTGAAAACTATGCCACAGCCGTGATGCGCAGCCGCAGGATCGGCGACGCAAACGAAAAAAACGGCGTGCTGCTGCTCCTCGCGATCGAGGATAACGAATACATTATCGTTCCCGGCAGCGGGCTCAGGAACATTCTGACCCCCGCCGTGCTGACCTCGGTCAATGCCGGCTCCTGCCAGCCGTATTTCGAGACCGGGGATTACGACACCGCCGTGCTCGAAACCGTCCGCAAGCTCAGCGAATATATCATCGCCGGCTACGGCATCAGTTCGGACGGCTCGCAAGGCGTCGAGGGCGGATGCGCCCGCATTTCCTGCTCCTGCCGCGAGGTGGGGCTCTTCTCGCTCGCTGCATGCAGCGCCTGCGTCGCTGCAGAGCTCAGCGGCTCATTCGGAGGTGACAGATGATGAAATCCCGCATTAAACTGATAATGCTGATCCTCGCGATCATTTCCCTTCTCGCGGTATACGCCTGCATAGTTCCCGTCGACGAACCTTCGCTGAATGTCGTTCACCCGAACGGGAGCTACTGCGTCGACAAAACCGGAACGATCTCCGAAGCAACGAAGGATTATATCGAACAGCGCAACTATAACCTCGAAAGAAACTGCAAAGGCGCTCAGATCTGCGTCGTTGTTCTGAGCTCGACCGGCAGCGAAGATATCCAGGATTATAACTACGCCGTCTTCAAGGAATGGAAGATCGGCAGCAGCACCGAAAACAACGGCGTCCTGCTTCTTCTTGCCGTCAACGACGGACACTATTGGGTCACTCCCGGCTACGGTCTTGAGGATGTTTTCACATTCGACGTTCTTGACGGCATACTCAAAGGATCCTGTGAACCGTATTTCGATCAGAAGGATTACGATACGGCTGTGCGGAAAACCTTTGACAGCCTGAACGAATTGCTCTGCAAGCAGTACAATACCGAACCCGGCGCATATGCCGCCGCAACCGGCGGATTCTCGGGCAACGGCGGCGCGGCGATCCCCGAAGCGACTGCTTCAAGCTGCGTCAGCGGAGACATCTCCTGCTCGGCCTGCAGCGCCTGCGCAAGCTGCGCCGCATGCGAATCCTGCGCTGCGTGCGAAAGCTGCGGCAGCTGCACCGGCGTCGGCCTGGTCATTTTCGCGATCATCGTCATCTATGTCGTGATGCAGATCCTCCGCGGGATGGGCAAATTCGCTTCCCGCTCCTCCGAAAGTTCGGGCAGCCGCGGCAATTCCGGCAGCACCGGCGGTTACAGCGGCGCCGCCCGTACCGGCACATCTTACAGCACCGGCACATCCTACCGCACCGGTTCCTCCGGTTTCCGTCCGCGCGCATGGATGTTCGCTCTCCCTCTCATGATGAGGGCGGCCCGCAGGTCCCGCGGCATGGGCAGCGCTTTCCGCGGCTTCACCGGTTCTCCCTTCGGAGGCACGGCAAGAGGTCCCCGTCCCGGCGGCTTCAGGCCGCCTACCGGCGGTTTCAAAGGCCCTACCGGCGGTTTCCGCGGCTTTACGGGCGGAGGCGGCGGCTCCCGCGGCGGCGGTGCAGGACGGCGCTGATCCATCTAAAACACACGGCAGGCTTCACGCCTGCCTTTTTCTTTGCCCTCTCCCCCTTCCCCGCGCTTTCCTTTTCACAATTCTCCGGCGTTCCTTATATATATTTGCCCGCCGCATCATTTTTTGATTGACTTTGCTTTATCAAACGGGTATAATAAATCTGTTAGGGGCTCGATCGGCATCCCCCGACCAACCGAATAAATGCACTTGTAGCTCAGCAGGATAGAGCGTCCGCCTCCTAAGCGGAAGGTCCCGGGTTCGAATCCCGGCAAGTGTGCCAAAA
>JAEEYN010000081.1 GCA_016288175.1 Bacillota bacterium
CGGTTATATGAACAGGATGTACGACGAGCTCAAGAACAGGCCGCTGTATATTGTCGCAGAGGATATCAACCTCGATTGATAGATTGAAAAATATCCGTTATAGCACTTGTTTTTTCGGAAATAGGCGTTATAATATGATATCAGGGACTATTTATGGCGTCCCGCGGTTTGAAGGGCACAGCCCGAAGAATATCAAGAAAAATCAACAACGGAGGGAACTTACATGGTAAAAGTTGCAATCAACGGTTTTGGCCGTATCGGCCGTCTGGCATTCCGTCAGATGTTCAACGCAGAGGGTTATGACGTCGTCGCTATCAACGACCTCACTTCTGCAAAAATGCTTGCTCATCTTCTGAAGTATGACTCCACTCAGGGTAACTGGGTCGCTCAGGGCCACACTGTCGACTTCCACGAGGGCGAGGGTGAAGACAACTACATCGTCGTCGACGGCAAGAAGATCGTTATCTACAAGATGCCCAACGCGGCTGACCTGCCCTGGGGCAAGCTCGGTGTCGACGTCGTTCTCGAGTGCACCGGTTTTTATACCAGCAAGGCTAAGTCTCAGGCCCATATCGACGCCGGCGCGCGCAAGGTCGTTATTTCCGCTCCCGCGGGCAACGATCTTCCCACCATTGTTTACAATGTCAACCACGAGACCCTGAAGCCCGAAGACAACATCATCTCAGCCGCGAGCTGCACCACCAACTGCCTCGCTCCGATGGCTAAGGCCCTCAACGACCTCGCTCCCATCCAGGCGGGTATCATGTGCACCATCCATGCCTACACCGGCGACCAGATGCCTCTTGACGGTCCCCAGAGGAAGGGCGATCTCCGCCGCAGCCGTGCTGCCGCCGTCAACATCGTTCCGAACTCCACCGGCGCAGCGAAGGCCATCGGCCTCGTAATCCCCGAGCTCGCGGGCAAGCTCATCGGCGCAGCGCAGCGCGTTCCCACCCCGACCGGCTCCACCACGATGCTGAACGCGGTCGTGAAGGGCGCCGTCACCGTCGATCAGGTCAACGCCCAGATGAAGGCGGAGGCCAACGAGAGCTTCGGCTACAACACCGATGAGATCGTTTCCACCGACGTTATCGGCATGCGCTTCGGTTCCCTGTTCGACGCCACCCAGACCATGGTCCTGCCGCTTCCGAACGGCGACACCCAGGTCCAGGTCGTCTCCTGGTACGACAACGAGAACTCCTACACCAGCCAGATGGTCCGCACCATCAAGTACTTCTCCGAACTGAAGTAATCGAAAATAAGTAAAGCGCCCGTTCCATCGCGGAGCGGGCGTTTTTCTGTTGAATTCCCAAACGAAAAATGGTATTATACTGGCAGAAATAAAAGGCAGGAAACGCAATGAAGCAGGAAAACAGGCAGATTATCGATCCGAAATACATCGGCGTGCTCGACGGGATACGCGCTCTCAGCGTGATCCTTGTTCTGATTTTCCATTTTTGGCAGCAGACATGGATCTTCCCGATCATCAAAACGCCTTTTCTTGCTTCGATCGGTCTGGACGAGATCAATTTTTCGAACCTTGCACGCGTTGGTTTCCTGTTCGTCGATCTGCTCGTAATGTTGAGCGGCTTTCTGCTCTTCCTTCCGGTGATGCGCCAGATCTTCCTCGGGGAAGACATGGACAGCTGGAAAACCTATGCGAAAAAACGTCTTGCGAGGATCCTTCCGAGCTATTACTTCGCCGTTCTCGTTGTATTCTTCTCAGTTGCGCTTCCTGGCGGACAGTATAGCTCGGCCAATGTGCAGCTTACACCTTTACGGGATCTTTTCTCGCATCTGACTTTTACTCATATTTTCTCGCCCGACACATATTTCTACACTCCGCTGCCGCGCGCACTGTGGACAGTCGCGGTCGAGGTCTGGTTTTATTTCGTCTTCCCGCTTTTTGCGGAGATGATCAAAAGACGGAAGGGGACCGATGAAAGAAAAGCGAAGATCATTTCTGTCGTAACGATCCTGATCCTTTTCCTCGCGTTCAATCTGATCTCGTCCTGGTGGGAAAAATCCCAGGTCATGAAACCCGGGGTGAATATAGCGTTCAAGATAAATCAGCTTCCGTCGTTCATGGGAGCCTATGCGAACGGTATGCTCGGCGCGATGATCTTTGTTTGGATCGCGAAACATTGCGAACGAACAACGGGCCTTGCAGCGGCACACACGCTGCTTTCGATCTTGTCCGTTGCCTATATCGTGCATATGGTCAACGACTGTTCGGCGCTTTCGGGAGCCGAACAGCAGTTATGGCAGGTCACCGAGCGCTTCCGCCTGACAGCTGCGTTCACGGTGTTCATTATTTCCACAGCGCTTTCATCAAGATGGTATCGGTTCATTTTCTCAAACAAGCTGATGCATTTCCTTGCGTTGATCTCATACAATCTCTATATCTGGCATCAATGGCTCGCGGTCTATCTGAAATTCAATCTCCGCATTCCGCTGTGGGAGGGAACAACGCCTCCGAACCAGCTCGGCGACCGCGCGTGGATGAACAATTATGCACTTGTGATAACGGTCGCAGCGTTTGCCGTCGCGACATTGGCAACACTGCTTATCGAACGGCCGTTTTCGAAGCTCATTCTCGGAAAATTCAAAAAAAAGCAGAAGCCGCAGTAGCTTCCGCAATAATGATCATTATAAGAAAAGCGCCGGTCGATCGATCCGGCGCTTCGTTATTATCGATAGCAAATCACTTTCTGCGCGTTCCGAAAAGACCGCGGAACAGCGCCTCACCGAGTTTTCTTCCGAAAGTGTTGGCCGTTGAATTAACGGCTTTGCCAAGGGTTGACTGCTTGCGCTTTGAAGATTTGGCCTTCTTTTCCTTCTCCTTGGCCTTTTCTTCTCTTTCTCTTTCGCGCTCTTCCTTTTCGCGCTGCTTGCGTTCGGCCTCAGCCTGCTTTTCAGCGGCTTTGCGTTCCTCTTCGGCCTTCTTTTCTGCTTCTGCTTCGGCCTTCTCCTTTTCGTTCTGCTCGTACTGGCCTGTCAGCAGCTCGTAAGCGGATTCGCGGTCGACGGTTTCGCCGTATTTTTCCTTCAGACAGCTCGAATTTATAAGACCTACGATCACCTCGGGCTCGGCAGCGTTCATGGAGCTGCGCGGCGGGAGTATGTTCGCCCGCTGAACGATTCCGGGAACGCCCTTTGCATCGAGTACGGAAACGAGCGCTTCGCCCGTCGCAAGCTCCTGAAGAGTGCGTTCCGTATCGAAATCGGGATTGACGCGGAATGAACGTGCCGCATAGCGCAGCGCTTTCTGCTCGTTCGGAGTGTATGCGCGCAGGGCGTGCTGTACGCGGTTGCCGAGCTGACCGAGGACCGTTTCGGGAACGTCGGCGGGGTTCTGAGTAATGAACCAGACGGAAACGCCTTTCGAACGAATGAGGCGGACTACCTGCTCGATTTTTTCAAGAAGCGCTTTCGGCGCGCCGTTGAAGAGCAGATGCGCTTCATCGAAGAAGAATGCGATTTTCGGCTTGTCAAGGTCGCCGCATTCAGGCATTATCTCATAGAGCTCGGAAAGCATCCAAAGAAGGAAGGTGCTGTAGAGCAGCGGATGTTGGAAGAGCTCCTGACATTCGAGAATGTTCATATAGCCGCGTCCCTGATCGTCCCAATCGAACCAGTCGCGGATATCGAGCGCGGGTTCGCCGAAGAAGATATTGCCGCCGGCGTCTTCGAGGTTCAAAAGCGCTCGCTGGATTGCGCCGGCGGACTGAGCGGAAACGTTGCCGTAACGGAGCTTGTAGTTAGCCGCGTTGTCGCCGACATACTGAATCATCATGCGAAGGTCTTTAAGATCGAGCAGCAGAAGTTGTTCATCATCCGCGATGCGGAAAATGATGCGGAGAACGCCGCTCTGCGTATCGTTGAGGCCGAGAAGACGGGAAAGAAGTTCCGGTCCCATATCGCTGATAGTTGTGCGAACGGGATGACCGAGCTTGCCGTAAACGTCAAAGAAGCGGACGGGGTAGGAGGTATAGGTGAAGTTCTCGATGTTCATATTGGTGATCGAACGAAGGATATGCTTCGTTTCGACGCCCTGTTTGCACATGCCGGAAACATCGCCCTTGATATCCGCAAGGAATACGGGAATGCCGAGATCGCTGAACGATTCGGCGATGACTTTCAGCGTAACGGTTTTGCCCGTGCCTGTCGCGCCTGCGATAAGGCCGTGACGGTTGCACATTGCGGGTTCAAGATAAACGCGCTCGTTCGATGTTGCGAGCCAGATCTTTCCTTCGTCGGGAATGTACATTTTGCTTTCCTCCTTTAGCCGCTCCTGCCGCAGATCAAAGCGGCATAATACGTCTTAGATATTATAAATAAAATCACGTGGAACGTCAAGCTCGATCTGCAAGGTAGACTGGCGAACGGTCATAAAAAGCGAAATTCGCTGTTCCATTTTCAATAAAAAAGTAGTATAATTATAATGTGTATATGTATGCACGCAATCTGACCAACGGAGGTCGCTTTTATGTGCGGTATTGTAGGTTATGTGGGCTTGAAGCCCGTAATGCCCATACTTCTCGATTCGCTTGAAAAGCTTGAATATCGCGGCTACGATTCTGCCGGAGTCGCGCTGATCTCGGACAGCGGCATCATGATCCGGAAAACAAGGGGAAGGATCGCCGATCTTCGCCGGATCGTCGCTTCTGCGCCTGCGGATGACTGCACTGTCGGTATCGGGCACACCCGCTGGGCGACGCACGGCGAGCCGAGCGATGTCAATTCCCATCCCCATCTTTCAAAAAGCGGAAGGGTCGCCGTAGTTCATAATGGCATCATCGAAAATTATATCGAATTGCGCGAATATCTGCGCGCTCGCGGCTATACCTTCTCGACCGAAACGGATTCCGAAGTTGTTTCGGAGCTCATCGACTATTGCTACAACGGCGATCCCGTCGCCGCGGTACGCAAAGCGGAACAGCAGCTCAAGGGCTCATACGCTCTCGGCATTCTTTTCGCGGAATTCCCAGAGCAAATCATTGCCCTCAGGAAGGACAGCCCGCTGATCATCGGCATCGGTGAAGACGAAAACTTCATCGCTTCCGATATCCCCGCAATTCTGAAGCATACCCGCGAAGTTTTCCGCCTCGGCGAAAGGGAACTTGCGATCCTGACCCGCCGCCGCGTAACGGTCTTCGATCATCTTGGCAATCAGATCAAGCATGAGACCGAGCATATTGCTTGGGATGCGACTGCCGCGGAAAAGGGCGGTTACTCCCATTTCATGATCAAGGAGATTTTCGAGCAGCCGGATTCGATCGCGAAAACGATCGCTCCGCGTATCGGCGATGATCTGAGCATCAACCTCGGATTCAAGTCGATCACGGATGACGACATCCGCGGAATCAACTCGATCAAGATCACCGCATGCGGTTCGGCTTACCATGTCGGCGTCGTCGCGAAGCATTTCATGAAGAAAACGCTCAACATTCCCGTTGAAGCGGAGCTCGCTTCCGAATTCCGCTATGACGACCCGATCATAGACGAACACACGCTCGTGATAATTGTCAGCCAGTCCGGCGAAACGCTCGACACGCTCTATGCACTCCGCGAAGCCAAAAAGCGCGGGGCGAGAATTGTTTCGATCGTCAACGTTGTTGCAAGTTCAATCGCGAACGAGAGCGAGGAAGTGCTTTATACATGGGCAGGCCCTGAGATTGCCGTCGCGACAACAAAGGCGTACAGCACACAGCTTGCCCTGATCGAACTGCTTTGCCTGTACATGGCAGGCGTTCGCGGCAATATGACAAAGGCGGAGATTGACGCCGAGATCACCGAGATGCAGCGCATTCCCGAAGGCGTACAGCAGCTTCTCGACAATGTCAAGTCCGTTCAGTACATTGCAAGCCTCTATTTCAACTGCCAGGACGTATTCTTCATCGGCAGGAACATGGACTATGCGCTCTCGCTTGAAGCCTCGCTGAAGCTTAAGGAAATCTCCTATATCCATTCCGAGGCATATGCGGCGGGTGAACTTAAGCACGGCTCGATCTCCCTGATCGAAGACGGAACGCTTGTTATCGCGCTCTGCACCTACCGTCCGCTTCTCGAGAAAATGGTTTCGAATATCAAGGAAGTCAAAGCACGCGGCGCGAAGGTCATCGCCGTCATCAACAACGACGATACCCAAACCGAAACGGTCGCGGACCACGTGATCCGCATCCCGGAGTGCAAGGATATTGCCGTCGCATCGTTGACGATCGTTCCTCTGCAGCTGCTTGCGTATTATATCGCCTCGCTGAAAGGCTGCGATATCGACAAGCCCCGCAACCTCGCAAAATCCGTAACCGTCGAATAAACTGAAAAACTCCGGGAGGTGCCGAAAATGCTGATAACCTCATTGATCGAAAAAAAACGGGATGGTTTTGAACACACCCGTGAAGAACTCGAATTCATCGTAAACGGGCTTGTGGACGGCAGCGTTGCCGATTACCAGATGACCGCATGGATGATGGCTGTCTGCTGCCGCGGCATGTCGGAGCGCGAGATCGCGGATCTCACGATGTCGATGGTCAATTCCGGCGAAGTGATGGATCTTTCCGCTCTTCCCGGAGTAAAGGTCGATAAGCATTCCACCGGCGGCATCGGCGACACAACGACCCTGATCGTCGCACCTCTCGTCGCTGCCTGCGGCGGAACCGTCGCAAAAATGTCCGGACGCGGCCTTGCGCATACAGGCGGAACGCTCGACAAGCTCGAATCCGTTCCCGGCGTAAGTATTGAACAACCCTATGAAGACTTTATCAGGATCGTCAAAAAGACCGGTGTCTGCGTGATCGGACAGTCGAAAAACCTGGATCCTGCCGATAAAAAGATGTATGCCCTGCGTGACGTCAGCGGAACTGTCAAGAGCATCCCGCTCATCGCTTCGAGCATCATGAGCAAAAAGATCGCCGCCGGAGCCGACGCGATCGTGCTGGACGTCAAGACCGGCAACGGCGCATTCATGGAGACGGTTGACAACGCACGTGCGCTTGCACGCGAAATGGTCACGATCGGCAGGAATGTCGGCCGAAACACCGTCGCCGTGATCACGGATATGAACCGTCCTCTCGGCATGGCGATCGGCAACGGTCTTGAAATGCGTGAGGCGATCGAGGCATTGATGGGCAAGGTCCCGTATACCGACCCGCTTATGCAGGTAAGCTTCCGTCTCGCCGGTTATATGCTCAAACTCAGCGGAATTGTTTCCGATGCCGAAAGCGCGGTTCCGATGCTCGAAAAAGCCATCGAGAGCGGAGAAGGGCTTGCAAGGCTTCGCGCAATGCTCGAGGAAATGGGCGGAGACGTCCGATTTGTCGACGAT
This sequence comes from Bacillota bacterium, assembly GCA_016288175.1. Taxonomy (GTDB): domain Bacteria; phylum Bacillota; class Clostridia; order Christensenellales; family CAG-138; genus PeH17. The sequence continues at coordinate 7,328 of JAEEYN010000081.1, forward strand.
CCTAATCTTCTTGTCCGTGTTTCGCGCATCGTGCCGGTCTATCCGGAGAAGGCGGGCTACATCGGCGCTATCGACGCAAAATCGATCGGTACCGCGGCGCTGATGATCGGCGCCGGCAGGGCGAAGGTCACCGACCGTATCGATCCCGCCGTCGGAATCCTGATGAAAAAACGCTACGGCGATCGAGTGACCGAAAACGAGCCGTATGCTTATATCTACGTAAACGACGAAACGCATCTTGCCGAAGCGGAGAAGTACCTTGCTTCTTCAGTAACTTTTACGGATGAAGCGCCGGAAGAACTCCCGCTAATCTACGATGTAGTCGAATGAGGAAATTTTCCATTGAAAACAAGTGATTTTTATTATGACCTGCCGAAGGAACTGATTGCTCAGTCCCCTGCGGCAGTGCGCTCAAGCTCGCGTCTGCTGGTCTATAACCGAAAAACCAAAGCGATCGAAGACCGCATCTTTTCGGATATCATCGAGTACCTGAACCCCGGCGATGTGCTCGTTCGCAACACGACCCGCGTAATTCCTGCAAGGCTTTACGGCAAGCGCGAGGGAACCGGCGGGCAAATGGAGTTCCTGCTTTTGAAGCGGCTCGATGAGCGGCACTGGGAGTGCCTTGTCAAGCCCGGGCGCAAAGCGCTGCCGGGCAGGACCTTCGAAATCAACAGCGAACTCAGCGCAACTGTGACGGAATGCCTGCCCGACGGAAACAGGATCATCTGCCTTAATTATGACGGCATTTTCGAGGAGATCCTCGACCGCGCGGGCGAAGTGCCGCTGCCGCCGTACATTACCGAAAAGCTGGCGGATAAATCCCGCTATCAAACCGTTTATGCCCATGAAAACGGCTCTGCGGCCGCTCCGACAGCCGGATTGCATTTTACGGACGAACTGCTGAAAAGGATCGAGGAAAAAGGCGTCGGGATTGTTGACGTACTGCTGCATGTCGGACTCGGTACGTTCCGCCCGGTTTCGGTCGAAAACATTGAAGAGCACCATATGCATTCGGAGTTCTATCAATGCACGGAGGAAGCCGCCGCGCGCATCAATGCGGCGCGTAAAGCAGGCGGAAGGATCATAGCAGTCGGGACGACATCATGCCGAACGCTTGAGAGCATAACCGATGATGATGGCATTGTACATGCCGGAAGCGGCAATACGGAGATCTTCATAACTCCGGGTTACCGTTTCAAAGCAGTTGACGCACTGATAACGAATTTTCATCTTCCGGAATCCACGCTGTTGATGCTGATCAGCGCATTTTCATCAAGGGATGAGGTCATGCGCATCTATAAGCACGCGGTTGAGGAACGTTACCGTTTCTTCTCCTTCGGCGACGCCTCATTCTTTATTTAATCAGACAAAGGATCTTTTATATGAACGAGAAACCTGTATGGTATGAACTCATAAAAACGGATGCGAAGACCGGCGCAAGGCGGGGGAGACTGCATACTCCGCACGGTGTGATCGAAACACCGACATTTATGTGTGTCGGCACGCAGGCGACAGTCAAGGCGATCACTCCGCGGGATCTCAAGGAGATCGGCGCAGGCATCGTTCTTGCGAATACCTATCATCTGCATCTTCGCCCAGGACATGAGACCGTTCGCGAGTTCGGCGGACTGCATGAGTTTTCCCAGTGGCATGGACCGATGCTGACGGACAGCGGCGGATTCCAGGTCTTTAGCCTTGCCGCAATGAACAAGATCACCGATGAAGGCGTTGAGTTCAGCTCGCATATCGACGGTCATAAAATGTTCTTCACTCCGGAATACGTGATGGAGATCGAACAGGCGCTCGGTGCGGATATCGCTATGGCTTTCGACGAATGCGCTCCCTCGGATTGCTCGAGGAGCTACGCGATCGCCGCTATGAACCGAACTCACCGCTGGGCTGAGCGCTGCAAGGCGAGCCATACGCGCGCCGACCAGGCTCTGTTTGGGATCGTTCAGGGCGGTGTTTTTGCGGATCTGAGGATTGAAAGCGCAAAAACGCTGAGCGATATGGATTTCCCGGGTTACGGCATCGGCGGCCTCTCCGTCGGCGAACCGAAACCCGTTATGTATGAAATGCTCGAAGAGCTGATGCCGCATATGCCGACCGATAAACCGCATTACCTGATGGGCGTCGGAAGCCCCGACTGCCTTGTTGAAGGTTCAATGCGCGGAATAGATATGTTCGACTGCGTACTGCAGACGCGCTCCGCACGGAACGGCCTTGCTTTCACCTTCAACGGAAAAAGGATGCTGCGCAACGCGGAATTCGCTCATGACCACGGCCCGATCGAGGAAGGCTGCGACTGTTATGCCTGCCGCAATTTCACACGCGGTTATATTCGCCATCTGATCAAAGCGGGCGAGATCCTTGCTGCGCAGCTGATCACGATGCATAACCTTCGATTCACATACCGCCTTATGGAAGGCATACGCACGGCGATCGAGGAGGACAGGCTGACGGAATACCGCAATGAACTGCTCCTGCGAGGAACATTCAATTAACATGATCAGAAAGCTCACTGCGAAAAACGAAGTTGAAATGAGGCTTATTGCCGCAGAACTCGCAAAGACTGCCTTTGCGGGTGAGTTCATTGCGCTCTTCGGAGATCTCGGGGCGGGGAAAACAACGCTTGTCCGATACTTCGCAGAAAAGCTCGGGGCCGATACCGCGGCAAGCCCGACGTTCACGATCGTGCGGCATTATACCGGCAACGAGCTTTCGATCGATCATTTCGATTGCTACCGCCTTGCGGATTCGGATGAACTCTTTGCGATCGGTTTCGACGATTATCTCGATTCTCCGTCGGTAAAATTGATGGAATGGAGCGAGAATGTTTCGGACGCGCTTCCGCAGTCAAGGCTTGAAGTGCATATCTCCGGAAGCGGGTGCGACCCGCGGCAGATCGAACTGATACCCTTCGGTGATGAATACGAAAGAATCGCGGAGAAACTGGAACTATGATAATCCTTGCCGTTTCAACTTCCGCAAAGATACCCTCCGCCGCTTTGTTGCTTGCAGACGGTACCGTTATCGGCATGGAGGACAGGACAGGTCAGCCGCATTCTGTCTCACTTATGCCGATGATTGATGAACTGCTCGCGGAACCAAAGCTTTCACTTGCGGATGTCGACTGCTTTGCTGTCGACGTCGGACCCGGTTCCTTCACAGGCGTTCGCATCGGTGTTTCGGCTGTCAACGCGATGGCTTTCGCAGCAAATAAACCGATAATCCCTGTGTGCTCGCTCAGTGCGCTTCGTCACATCGCTTCCGTCGAAGATGAAGTCGTCTGCTGTCTGCTTGACGCACGCAACGGCAACGGCTATGCCGCGGTATTCAACGGCGACAGCTGTGTACTCGAACCTTCCGCCTGCATCCAGCGGGAAGTGCTTGACAGTTTGGCGGAAGGCGCAAGGCTTGTCGGCGACTGCCTTGGCGGAAATGACCAATCCAACGCGGAGCTCGTGCTTGCCGAGGCGCAGTTCATTCTCGAGACCTTGCCCGAACAATGCGCGAAAAAGCCGGCGGTACCGATGTATCTGCGGCCTTCTCAGGCGGAGAGGATGAAGAAACCCGAATGAAGGTTCTCATGCGCCTTTGAGAGCGTCCCCTCCGTGATATTTAAGATATGTCGCACGCCCGCCGCGAATATGCCTCTCTTCACGATTGATCTCAAGCACGGCGGCGACCTGCTCTGCAAGAACTTTGTTTATCTGGCGAAGACGCTCGGTGATGTCCTTATGAACGGTGGATTTTGAAACGCCGAAAACGCCCGCCGCGGCGCGTACCGTCGCACCGGTCTCGATGATGTAATCCGCAATATCAAGAACGCGTGATTCAATATAGATATTCAATTGGATCTCCTCCGCAAAAAGTGGCGGTTTTACCGCCTTTTTCCTTCTATAGGATATGTTCGGCCAGGCGTTTCAATACATGTTTATCCATCGGTTTGACTAAAAAGAGTCCCTTGGCTTTGTTGTAGACAGTGCCTGCGATATGATATAATCAAAGTAACACACTGCGGAGGTGAAGGCTATGGCGAAACTGGAAAGAACTTTGTACGGCAGCTTCGATGAGATCCTTGCAAAGATCGAAAACGGCATTCTCGGAGGAAGCGTTTCTGCATCATTGGAGGACGGAAGCGATTTTTCTTCGGATACAGCGCGCTGCAGCGTGCGCATATTTGAAAGATATAGCTTTATGGGAGGAAACAGGGTCAGCCTGAGCGTGACGCTGTTCAAACCGTCAGGTTCGGATCCGATCCGGCTTTCGGCAATTACTGCAGGCAGGAGCCAGGCGATGTTCCATAAGTTCAATACCTTTGGTGAAAAGGCTTTCCTTGAAAAGCTGGAGGAGCTTTTAGACTGAAATGTCAAACGAGTTTTCGCGGACGGAACTGCTTCTCGGTTCAGAGTCTATGAAAAAGTTAGCATCGTCGCGCGTTGCTGTTTTTGGCGTCGGCGGCGTTGGCTGCGGCGTTATTGAAGCTCTCGCACGCAGCGGGGTAGGCGCGATAGACCTGATCGACAGCGATGTTATCGCCGAAACAAATATTAACCGTCAGCTGATCGCGACGCATGAAACGCTCGGCATCGCGAAGGTCGATGCGGCTGAAACAAGGATCAAGTCGATCAATCCGAACTGCCGCATAACGAAACTCAAGATATTCTATCTTCCGGAAACAGCGGACAGGTTCGATTTTTCGAAGTATGATTACGTTGTTGACGCGATAGACACCGTCAGCGGCAAACTGATGCTTGCTGAAGCCGCGAATGCCGCCGGCGTTCCGATCATCTCCGCGATGGGCGCGGGAAACAAGCTCGATCCCACCGCCTTTCGTGTTGCCGATATCTATAAAACCGCCGTCTGTCCGCTTGCACGCGTGGTGAGGCGTGAACTCAAAAAGCGAGGAATACCGAAGCTTAAGGTCGTCTATTCGGAGGAAGAACCAGTGCAAGCGAGGAGCGAGGCGGGAGAGGAGCTGCCGGAAGGCAAACGAAGCATTCCGGGCTCGGTCGCGTTCGTGCCGCCGGTAATGGGTTTCATCATAGCCGGTGAAGTCGTGAAGGATCTGACGGGTATCCGAAATTGAACAGAGAAGAGCTCGAAAAGTATATCTGCGAACAGTACGGAATAGAAGCGGATCATCCTTTTCCGAACGATGCGGATTCCGCCGTGTTTCGACATCCCGAAAATAAAAAGTGGTTTGCGCTTTTTATGTGTGTGAAACGCAAAAGCCTTGCTCTTGCGGGTGAAGGCGAAGCGGAAATTGTGAACCTTAAGCTCCCGACGCTGATGCTGGATTCGCTGCTCGGAGAATCCGGATTTCTTCCAGCGTACCACATGAATAAGCTGCATTGGATAACGGCGCTGCTCGGCGATAGGAGCGAAGATGCAGATGATCAAAGCCTTCTTGCTGCGCTTGACATGAGCTATGATCTGACGGCTCAGAAACGCCGCAGGCGCGAATGAAAGAACTAAGAAAGCATTACTGCTGACTAAAACGCAGAATAATTTTAAGAAAGGAAGGGCATTCCGCCCGAAAGAAAAATGATTTGTCCATCATGTAAAGCAATGGTAAAAAGCACCGATAAGGTCTGCCCGAAGTGCGGGATGAAATTCAAACAAAACGGGATGGAAGCCCCTCAGCGCTCGTTCACCAACGGCCAGAAGGCAATGCTTACGAATTCAGGTTTTGCAATCGGTGCAGCCGCACGCGCGGCGCGGCTCAACGCCAAGTACTCGGAAGGCGAGATCATCGAGCCGAGAACGTATAACGTCATTTTGACCGCCGTTGTACTGTGGGGACTGCTCGTAAACGTGCTGCTCTGTGCATTCGTAGGCGATGTTTCGAGTATCATCAGCCCGGTCGCCTTCATCATCATCTACTTTGTGTCGAGCATTGCGGGCATCATTATCGCCGGCAAATCGAAAAAACCGCTGATCAGTTTTCTCGGTTACAATATGATCGTGATACCGATGGGCCTTTTGATCTCAACGCTCGTTGCGGAATATCTTGACGGGGATCCCTCCATCGTCACGAACACTTTCCTCTACACGATGATTATAGGAGCAGTGATGACCGGGGCGGCGATCAGTTTCCCGAAGTTCTTCGCAAAGCTCGGCAGAGTGCTTTTGCTCTCACTCGGAGCGTCACTGATCCTCGGCGTGGTTTTGATGCTGACGGGCTGGGATACGATTATCTACGATATTGTTGTTGCGGGCATTTTCAGCTTATACATCGGCTACGATATCTACCGTTCGCAGCAGTTCGAGAAAACCGTGGATAACGCGGTGGACTGTGCGGTGGATATCTATCTGGATCTCGCCAATCTGTTTATCCGCCTCCTTATGATCCTTGCAAAATCGAAGAGGGACGATTGATCGGCTTTATCGGCGGGAATCGTTCGAAATAACACAGAGAAACAAAGGACCGCTTCCGTTTGGAAGCGGTCCTTATTGAATGCTTTATGAAGGAAACGATTATTCGTCCTCTTCGTCTTCTTTCTTGGCGTTCTCGATGATCTTCTTCGCGATGCCTGCGGGAACGTCTTCGTAGCGGACGAACTCGCTCGTGAAGGAGCCGCGGCCCTGCGTCATGGAGCGCAGGTCGGTCGCATAGCGGAACATTTCGGAAAGAGGAGCTTCGGCAACGATCATGGTGCCTTCGTCGGTCTGCTCGCTGCCGAGAGTACGTCCGCGGCGGCCGCTCATGTCGCCCATAACAGCGCCCATGTATTCGTTGGGAACGGTGATCTTGTACTGATAGATGGGCTCGATAAGGACCGGGTTAGCCTTGGCGCATGCGGCCTTGTAGGAAAGCCTTGCAGCGCTCTTGAACGCAACTTCCTTGGAGTCAACGGGATGATACTTGCCATCGTAAAGCGTCGCCTTGATGCCGACCATCGGGTAACCGGCAAGAACGCCGTGGACCATCGCTTCGCGGAGACCCTTTTCAACAGCGGGGATAAATTCCTTCGGAACTACGCCGCCGACGATCGCGTTGACGAATTCGAACTCACCGGTGGGGGAGGGCTCGAAGCGCATCTGAACAACGCCGAACTGACCTGCGCCGCCGCTCTGCTTCTTATGCTTACCTTCGGCTTCCGCCATCGCGCGAATGGTCTCACGGTAGGGGATGCGGGGGTCTGCGAGCTGAGCTTCGACCTTGAACTTGTTCTTCAGCTTTGCGCAGATAACATCGATATGCATTTCGCCGAGACCCTTGATGAGGACGTCGCCGGTTTCCGCGTTCTTCTCGATCTGCATGGTCGGATCTTCTTCGGTGAGACGGGTGATGCCCTGGATGACCTTATCCTCTTCACCCTGCTTCTTTGCGGTGACCGCGCGGGAGATGCAGGGCTCGGGGAATGCGATGGGAGCGAACTTGACGGGATCTGCAGCATCGCAGAGGGTGTCGCCGGTGCCGGTGAACTGAAGCTTCGCCATCGCGCCGATGTCGCCCGCAACGAGCTTGTCGACGGTGATGAGGTTCTTACCGCGCATCATGTAAACGGTACCGGATTTTTCTGCCTTCTCGGCGTTCGGATTGTATGCGCCGAAGGAAGCGTCGATGGATCCGGCAAAAATCTTCATGATGGAGATCTTACCAACGAAGGGGTCGGCAACGGTCTTCATGACCTGAGCTGCGAACTTGCCGTCCGCCTTTATCTCGACGGGCTCACCGGTGCGGGCATTGACGGCGGGACGAGCCTTCGCCATGTCGGCGGAAGGCAGGTACTTGATAATGTCGTTCATCAGGGTGACAACACCGACGTTCGGCAGAGCGGAAACGCAGCAGACGGGAGTGACGGTGGCTTCTGCAATACCGAGAGCGAGGCCGCGGATGATCTCCTCCTGGCTGAGCTCCATGGTGTCGAGGTAAGTCATCATCAGTTCCTCGTCGCCTTCTGCAGCAGCTTCCATAAGAGCTTCGCGAAGCTCTTCGGCGCGTGCGGTGAGGTTGGCGGGAATGTCGATTTCCTTCTCGTTCTTGCCGTCGAATTTCTTAGCGGTCATGGTGGTGAGGTCGACATAACCGATGTATGCACCCTTATCCATGATGGGGAGCTGGATCGGGACGCAGGTGACGCCGAACTTTTCGTGGAGCGCTTCAACGGTCTTGTCGAAGTTGGCGTTCTCACGGTCCATATTGTTGATAACGAGCATGTGCGGCATCTTTGCCTTCTTGCACATGGTCATTGCTTTCTCAGTGCCGACAACGGGGCCGGAAACCGCGCTGCAAACAATCAGTGCGGAATCGGCAAGCGCCATCGCTTCATAAACTTCACCGTAGAAATCGAAGAAGCCGGGAGCGTCGATCAGATTGACCTTGGTCCCGTTCCACTCGAAGGGAGCGACAGCGGTGCTGATGGAGATGTGACGCTTGGTCTCCTCGGGATCGTAGTCGGAAACGGTGGAACCGTCGTCGACCTTGCCCATGCGGTCGAGAAGCCCTGCGTTAAAGAGCATTGCCTCTGTCAAAGTGGTTTTGCCTTCGCCGCCATGGCCGAGGATGGCAACGTTGCGGATGCTGTCTGCGGTGTAAATCTTCATATTTCGGTTTATCCCCTCTCGTGGTAATAAAATAGTATCAATTCAATGCGCACAAACTCGCGCACACTAACCATCATTTTAACATAAATGCCGCTGAAAGGCAATAGTTGAATCGGAAAAAACTACGTCAATTTCAATATATTTGTTTGAAAAACGGCGCTGAACGGTTGTACCGTCCGGCGCCGCAGATTTGATTGGATGATAGAGGCTAAGTACTTATGCCTGCATATCGCGGATCCTCGCATTCAGCTTTTCAAGCATCTCCTGCGCGTTCGCGAGCTTGGCGCGCTCTTCTTCGACGACCTTCTCGGGCGCTTTCGCCATGAAGCCCTGATTGCTGAGCTTTCCATTCGCGCGGGCAACTTCGCCCTCCCAGCGCTTGCGCTCCTTCTCAAGGCGTTCGAGCTCTTTTGCGATATCGATAAGCTCATTCATCGGAATGCATGCTTCGCCGATCTTCGAAACGACGGAGACTGCGTTCCGGTCGATGCCTTCGCGGCTAAAGCAGACGTCGACGGTGCTCGCGCCTGCAAGCTTGTTGAGATACGGCGCTGCTTCGCGGCAGACTGACTCATTTTCGAGCGTCGTAACAACGAAGGTATGCGCACGGCGGGACGGGGGAACGTTCATCTCCGCGCGGATATTGCGGATCTGGCGAACCATGTCCATGAGCGAATCCATTGCGTCCGCTTCGGCAGCGAAACTGTATTTCCCGTTGATCTTCGGCCAGGCGGAGAGCATGATCGTCTTTTCGCTGTTCGGCAGCCTTGTATAGATATCCTCCGTGATGAACGGCATGAACGGATGCAGCAGTTTCAGGCTTTCGCCGAGAACGTGCACGAGCACGGAACGGACGTTCGCCTTTGCCTTTTCGTCTTCACCATAGAGACGGGGTTTCGCCATCTCGATGTACCAATCGCAGAATTCGGTCCAGATAAAACTGTAGATACGGTCGACAGCGAGGTTGAGATCAAAGGAATCGAGGTTCGCCGTAACATCGCGGATAACGTCGTTAAGGCGCTGCAGGATCCATTTGTCAGCAATGTCGAGCATCGAATCATCGATCGGTCCGATATCGCCTTCACCGAGATTCATCATCACGAAGCGGGAGGCGTTATAGACCTTGTTGCAGAAATTCCTCGCAGCTTCGACCTTTTTGGGGATGTAGCGAAGGTCGGTACCTGCGGAGGTACCGCTCGTGAGACTGAAACGGAGCGAGTCGGCGCCGTATTCTTTGATGACTTCGAGCGGATCGATACCGTTTCCGAGGGATTTACTCATCTTCCTGCCGAGCTCGTCACGCACCATGCCGTGCAGATAAACCGTATGGAACGGAATGTCGTCCATCGCGTACAGGCCGAACATGATCATGCGGGCGATCCAGAAGAAGATCAGGTCATAGCCGGTGGAAAGCACGTTCGTCGGGTAATAATACTTGAGCTCCTCGGTCTTTTCGGGCCAGCCGAGGGTGGAGAAGGGCCACATGCCGCTCGAGAACCAGGTGTCGAGCACGTCCTCATCCTGCCTGAGCTTGCCGCCGCATTTCGGGCAGCGGTCCGGCGCGGTCTCTTCAACAATCGTTTCGCCGCAGTCGTCGCAGTACCAGGCGGGGATGCGGTGGCCCCACCAGAGCTGGCGCGAGATGCACCAGTCGCGGATGTTGCGCATCCAGTTATAGTAGGTCTGAACGTATCTTTCCGGAACGAACTTGATGCGTCCGTCTTCGACGGCCCTGAGAGCGGGTTCCGCGAGGCTCTTGATCGCGACGAACCACTGCTTGCTGACCATAGGTTCGATCGTCGTATGGCAGCGGTAGCAGGTGCCGACGTTGTGGGCGTAGGGCTCGATCTTTACAAGCGCGCCGCATGCCTTAAGATCATCGACGAAAACCTTGCGGCATTCCGTCGTTGTGAGACCGGCGTACTTCCCGCCGAGTTCGTTGATATGACCGTCCTCGGTGAAGACGCACATCTGCGGCAGATTGCAGCGAAGGCCGACCTCAAAGTCGTTCGGGTCGTGGCTCGGCGTGATCTTAACGGCGCCGGTGCCGAAATCCATCTCGACGTATTCATCGGCAACGATCGGGATCTCGCGTCCGACGATCGGCACGACAACGGTCTTGCCGACGATATCCTTATAGCGCGGGTCGTTCGGGTTGACGGCGATACCGGTATCGCCCAGAATCGTTTCCGGACGGGTCGTCGCGCAGATTATCGAATAGCTCTTGTCCGGCGCGTCGTAGCGGACGTGCCAGAGGTTGCTGGGCTGCTCTTCGAATTCGACCTCCGCGTTGGAAAGCGCGGTCTTGCAGCAGGGACACCAGTTGACGATGCGGTCGCCGCGGTAGATGAGGCCTTTTTTATAAAGGTCGACGAAGACCTTGATGACGGCACGGCTGCAGCCCTCGTCCATCGTGAAGCGCTCGCGCTCCCAATCGCAGGACGAACCGAGCTTGCGGAGTTGGGAAACGATCTTTCCGCCGTACTCGTTCTTCCATGCCCAGGCATACTCCATGAACTTGTCGTGACCGATATCCTTCTTTGTGATGCCCTGTTCGGCAAGTTTCTGAACGACCTTGACTTCCGTCGCAATGGAAGCATGGTCGGTGCCGGGCAGCCAAAGGGTTTCGAAGCCGCTCATACGCTTGTAGCGGATGAGGATGTCCTGCAGCGTGTTGTCAAGAGCGTGACCGATATGCAGCTGCGCTGTGACGTTCGGCGGGGGAATGACGATGCAGTAGGGCGGCTTGTCGGGATTCGGTTCGGAATGAAAATAGCCGTTCTGCTCCCATTCCCTGTAGATGCGGTCCTCAACAGTCGAAGGATCGTAGGTTTTCGGCATCTCGTTAATATCGTTCTGCTTATCGCATTGTTCACACATGGGTTTTGTACCTCCAAAACAAATTATCGCACCTTCTCATCTCCAAAGGACGAGAGGTGCGCTCGCGGTACCACCTTTGTTGGACGGGCATTGAAAGCCGTCCCACTCTTTTTGCCGTAACGAGGCAAGTACGCCCGGGTTGCAACCCCCGGGAGCTCGGAAGCGACGTTCGCCTGATCCTTTGCAAACCGCCCTTGCAGCCGGTGGAGCGGTCTCTCTGATGCGGGAAGCAGGTTACTCCTCTTCGTCAACGCTTTATTAAACTGTTGCTATTCTATTGCAGAACATTCTATTTGTCAAGTACATTTTTTGAAATAAGAAAGCCCGCTTTAAATGCGGGCTTGGCTTAAAGTTTTGTTTATTCGCCGAAGAGCGTTCCAAGCATATGCTCGTGGCCTTCTTTGGACCCTGTGCGATAGGCAAGCATTGCGCGATCGACGATCTCCCCCCAACTTACGGGGATAGTCTCGCATGCTTTGCGTCCGACTTCCGCAATCTTTCCGTCGGAGAAAATGGCGCGGATCTTATCTGCCATCTTTCCTGCGTCGGGTTCTTCCGTGAATCCGTTCACACCGTCTTCAACGATCTCCGCAGAGTTGGAACCCTTGGAGAGAAGCGCGGGTGTTGACGCCATAGCGGCTTCGCGCAG
>JAEEYN010000082.1 GCA_016288175.1 Bacillota bacterium
CACGTTGGAAACGTGGATGGTGCCTTCCTGCTCGATCCTGCCGCCGGTCTCGCCCTGCCTGCGGGGCTTGGTGTGACGGACGGTCATGTTCCTGCCCTGGACGACGATGCGCTGAGCGGAGGGATAGACCTTGAGGACTTTGCCGGTCTTGCCGGAATCCTTCATATTGTCGCCGGTGATGATCATGACGGTATCGCCGGTGCGAATGTTCATCTTGCTTGACATAGCTTACCTCCTCTTACAGCACTTCGGGTGCGAGGGACACGATCTTCATGTAGTCCTTCTCACGAAGTTCCCTTGCGACGGGCCCGAAGATACGGGTGCCGCGGGGCTGCTTCTGATCGTTGATGATAACGGCTGCGTTATCGTCGAACCTGATGTGGCTTCCGTCCTCGCGGTGGATGCCGGTCACGGTGCGGACGACGACTGCCTTCACAACATCCTTTTTCTTGACTGCGCCGCCGGGGGATGCGCTCTTTACAGAAGCGACGATGACGTCGCCGATGCTTGCGAACTTCCTCTTGGAGCCGCCAAGAACACGGATGCACATAATTTCTTTAGCGCCGCTGTTGTCGGCAACTTTTAACCTGGTTTGCGGTTGAATCATGCTGTCCTCCCTACGGCTTACTTAGCCTTCTCAATGATCTTCACGAGACGCCAGCGCTTATCCTTCGAAAGGGGGCGGGTCTCCATGATCCTGACGGTATCGCCGATACCGCATTCGTTATTCTCGTCGTGGGCCTTGACCTTCAGGGTGTGGTTGACCATCTTGCCGTAAAGGGGATGACGAACCTTGGTCTTGACTTCAACGACGATCGTCTTATCCATTTTATCGCTGGTCACGATGCCAACGCGGGTCTTGCGGAAGCCCCTGACGGGAGCATTGTTCATTTCCATTTAAATATCCTCCCTTAATTAAGCACGCTCGTTGATAAGAGTCTTGACCCTTGCGATGTCACGCTTGCATTCCTTCATGAGCATGGGGTTTGCGAGCTGACCGGTTGCGTGGCGGAATCTGAGGTTGAACAGCTCGGCCTTCAGTTCGCTTTCCTTGGCCTTGAGCTCTTCAACGCTGAGCTGCTGCAGCTTTTCCCATTCTTTCTTGTTCATGGCTTACTCCTCCACGGTCTCTTCAACTTTGGCTGCCTGGGGTTCCATATCAGCCTTCCTGACGAACTTGCACTTCAGCGGGAGCTTGTGCATCGCAAGACGGAGCGCCTCGCGAGCGACGGGCTCTTCGACCTCGGCGACCTCGAAGAGGATCCTGCCGGGCTTGACGACCGCTACCCAATACTCGGGGGAACCTTTACCGGAACCCATGCGGGTCTCGGCAGGCTTCTCGGTGACGGGCTTGTCGGGGAAGATGTCGACCCAAACTTTACCAACACGCTTCATGTAACGAGTCATTGCAACACGAGCTGCCTCGATCTGGTTGCTGGTGACCCAGGAGGGCTCCAGTGCAACGAGACCATATTCGCCGTACGCGATCCTGTTTCCGCGCTGGGCGGTGCCCTTCATGCGGCCACGATGTACCCTGCGGCGCTTAACTCTCTTAGGCATTAACATGGTTCAAATCCTCCTTACGCTTTCTTGGCTTTGCGGGCAAGGACTTCGCCCCTGTAGATCCAGACCTTGATGCCGATGCGGCCGTAGGTGGTCTTCGCCTCGGCGAAGCCGTATTCGATGTCCGCACGGATGGTCTGCAGCGGGGTGGAGCCTTCGTTGTAGCCCTCGGTACGTGCAATTTCTGCACCGCCGAGACGGCCGCCGCACTTGACCTTGATACCCTTCGCACCGGCCTTCATGGCGCGGCTCAGAGCCTGCTTCATGGCGCGGCGGAAGGAAGTCCTCTTCTCGAGTGCCGCCGCGATGCTCTCAGCAACGAGCTGAGCGTTCGCATCGGGATTGCGCACTTCGATGATGTTGACGTTGGCGGGCCTGCCGACAAGCTGGCTCAGCTCGGCGCGGATAGCGTCGACGCCGACGCCGCCTTTACCGATCAGGAGGCCGGGACGGGCGGTGTGGATGCCGACCGTGACCTTGCTCGCGGCGCGGGCGATATCGATCTTCGCGATGCCCGCTTCGTAATATTTGTTCTTCAGGAAATCCCTGATCTTCTTATCCTCGATGAGGAAGTTTGCGAAGTCCTTCTTATTAGCATACCAGCGGGTGTTCCAATCCCTGATGACGCCAACGCGGAAGCCATTCGGATTAACTTTCTGTCCCATTGTATGTCCTCCCCTTATTTCTTCTCGTCCAGGATGATGGTGATGTGGCTGGTGCGCTTGCGGATCCTCGATGCGCTGCCGCGGGAACGCGGACGATAGCGGCGGAGGGTGGGACCCTGGTTCGCGAATACTTCGGCGACGTAGAGGGTCTCGCGGTCCATGTCGAGGTTGTTCTCCGCGTTCGCGATCGCGCTGCGCAGGAGCTTGAGGGTGGGCTCGGATGCCGCCTTGGGGGTGTACATCAGAATCGCCTCTGCCTCGTCGACGCTCTTGCCGCGGATCAGGTCGATGACGACCTTGACCTTGCGGGAAGAAATGCGGATGTATTTAGCGGTCGCGTGGGGACGCTTTTCGGCGTTCTCCCTGCGCTCTGCTGCTTTTTCTTTAGATCTCAGTGCCATGTGAACGCCTCCTTATTTACCGCGTGTTGCCTTTTCCGAACCGCGGTGACCGCGGAAGGTGCGGGTGGGTGCGAATTCGCCGAGCTTGTGCCCGACCATATCCTCGGTGATGTATACGGGGACGTGCTTCTTGCCGTCGTGGACCGCAATGGTGTGGCCGATCATTTCGGGGAAAATGGTGGAAGCTCTGGACCAGGTCTTGAGGACGGACTTCTTGCCGGATTCGTTCATCGCGATAACGCGGTCAAGCAGCCTTTCGCTCACAAAGGGTCCCTTTTTGATTGATCTGCTCATATTTTATCTCCCTTCTGTGATCACTTACCGTCCCTGCGGCGGACGATGTACTTATCGTTGATGTTCTTGGTCTTCCTGGTCTTGTAACCGAGAGCAGGCTTACCCCAAGGGGTGACCGGGCCGGGACGGCCGATCGGAGCCTTGCCCTCACCGCCGCCGTGGGGGTGGTCGTTCGGGTTCATGACGGAACCGCGGACGGTGGGACGGAAGCCCATGTGACGCTTGCGGCCTGCTTTACCGAGCTTGATGTTGACGGAGTCGATGTTGCCGACCTGGCCGATGGTTGCTTTGCAGCCCATGGGGATCAGACGGACTTCGCCGCTGGGAAGACGGACCTGAGCGTACTTGCCTTCCTTCGCAAGGAGCTGAGCCGCGTTGCCCGCGCTGCGGACAAGCTGTGCACCCTTGCCGGGAAGCAGCTCGATGCAGTGGATCATGGTTCCGACGGGGATGTTCTTGAGGGGCAGTGCGTTGCCGACCTTGATATCCGCGTTCTCGCCGGAGACGATGCTCTCGCCGACCTTGAGGCCGAAGGGAGCGATGATGTAGCGCTTTTCGCCGTCCGCATAGTTCAGAAGGGCGATGTTCGCGCTGCGGTTGGGATCGTATTCGATCGTTGCGACTTTCGCGGGGACGTTGTCCTTGTTGCGCTTGAAGTCGACGATGCGGTACTGGCGCTTTGCACCGCCGCCGCGATGGCGGACGGTGATCCTGCCGCGGTTGTTGCGGCCGGCGTTGCTCTTGAGGTTTTCCATCAGGGAACGCTCGGGCTTGGTGCAGGTAATCTCCTCATAAGCGGAGACGGTCATAAAGCGCTGACCGGGAGTGTTGGGCTTAATCTTCCTGATTGCCATTGTGTGCCTCCTTACTGAGCCATGTTGTCGAAGGCTTCGATGGTCTTGGAATCAGCCGTGAGGGTGATGTAAGCCTTCTTGGTGGAGGGGCGGCGGCCTTCGAAACGGCCCTGCCTCTTGATCTTGCCGAGGTGGTTGACCGTGTTGACCCTTTCGACCTTTACGCCTTCGAAGATGGTCTCGATGGCCTGCTTGATCTCGGTCTTGCCCGCCTTCTTATTGACGATGAAGACGTAGGTCTTGCCGCCGATAACTTCGTAGCTCTTCTCGGTGAGCACGGGCTTGATGATGATGTCGTGAGCGTTCATTATGCGTATACCTCCTCGACCTTGGCGACCGCGTCGCGGGTCGCGATCACGGCGTCGTACTTGAGAACGTCGTAGGTGTTCAGCATTCCGACGGTGGTGGTCTGTACGCCCTGGATGTTGTTCGCCGCGCGGACAACGGTCTCATTGACTTCGGGGGTGACGATCAGGGCGTTGGCGATCTTCAGATTGCCGAGGACCTTGACCATTTCCTTGGTCTTCGGAGCGTTCAGCTCGAGGCTGTCGAGAACGATGAACTTCTCGGCTGCGACCTTCGCGGAAAGAGCGGACTTGAGGGCGACCCTCTTGAGCTTCTTGTTGAGGCTCAGACGGTAATCGCGGGGCTTCGGTGCGAACACGACGCCGCCGTGGGTCCACTGCGGGGAACGGGTCGAACCCTGACGGGCGCGGCCGGTGCCCTTCTGCCTCCAGGGCTTCTTGCCGCCGCCGGAGACTTCGGCGCGGGTCTTCGCGCTCTGGGTGCCCTGGCGCTGGTTTGCGAGATACGCCTTTACATAGGCGTGCATTGCGGGAACGTTGACTTCCTGACCGAAGACGGCCTCGGAGAGTTCCATATCGCCGACTTTGTTGCCGGAAATATTGTAAATTGCTACGTTAGGCATGTTTGACCCTCCTATTACTTGACCGTGCTGCGGACGAGAACGAGGCCGCCCTTTGCACCGGGGATCGCGCCCTTGATGAGGAGCAGGTTGCGCTCCGCGTCGGCGCGGACAACTTCGAGGTTCTGAACCGTGATGCGCTCGCGGCCCATGTGGCCGGGCAGATGCTTGGTCTTGAAGACCTCGCCGGGATAGGTGCAGGCACCCATGGAGCCGGCTACGCGGTAGGAATGCGAACCGTGGGTCTTGCGGCCCCTGGCCTGATTCCAGCGCTTGATGTTGCCTTCGAAGCCCTTGCCCTTGCTGGTGCCGGTAACGTCTACGTGGTCGCCCTTTTCGAAGGTATCGGCCTTGATGACGGTTCCGACTTCGTAGTTCTCGGCGTTGTCGAGCTTGAATTCCTTAACGTAACGGTGGGCCTGAACGCCCGCTTTCCTGAGATGACCGAGCTCGGGCTTGGTGATGAGCTTTTCGCGAACGGGCTGGAAAGCCATCTGGACTGCCGCGTAGCCGTCGTTTTCAACGGTCTTGACCTGGGTGACGGGGCAGGGACCTGCCAGAACGACCGTCACGGGGATCATGGTGCCATCTTCGAGGAAGAGCTGGGTCATGCCGATTTTCTTTCCCAGTATTGCCTGTTTCATTTCTCTACCTCCGGAATCACAGCTTGATCTCGATGTCGACACCGGCGGGAAGATCGAGCTTCATCAGCGCGTCAACGGTCTTTGCCGAGGGCTGGAGGATGTCGATCAGGCGCTTGTGGGTGCGCATTTCAAACTGTTCTCTTGAGTCCTTGTACTTGTGGGGTGCGCGAAGGATCGTTACGATCTCCTTCTCCGTCGGAAGGGGGATGGGTCCGGAAACGCGTGCGCCGTTCCTTCTTGCCGCTTCGACGATTTTCTCTGCGCTCTGGTCGATGAGGTTGTGCTCATACGCCTTGAGCTTGATGCGGATACGTGTGTTTGCCATTTTTATCTCCTCTCGATTTTGTGTGCGGTTATCGCCGCACTCGATTGTTGGCAGTACACCCTGCCGTGCGTTGCGAATTTAATAACGTACGGCGGGGCGCCTTGCCCCACCTCTTTCCCGCCTCGGCTCGCCGCGGAGTAACTTTGCGGCGGGTCCGGAGCCCGGGATCGAGCTGCCCGATCTTGTCAGGCCTCCTGCGTGAATTACCCGGATTGGCAACCGGCAACCTCCCGCAGGGAATTGTCCGCTTTCGCGGACAGCGGCTCGCGTTCTATTGTCAGCATGACGGGCGGAGATTAGGCCAGCGCAGGCATAATACGCCCCAAGACGCGAACAGTCCCATTATACCGTAAATTAGGATTTTGTCAATACCTTTTTTCTGCCGAAAAGCCCGTTTTTGCATATTTTTGCAAGAAATTTTATGTATAATTCTGTATATTTGCCGTTTTCGCCCTCTATGTACCCGCGTCCGTGTGTTTTCATGTATGCGCCGAAGGCGCAAATCATGCCGCAGGCAAATCATTATAATGTCAACCGAAGTAGGGGCGGATATCATCCGCCCGCAGGCCGGAGCAATACCGACTCGGAAGTCGGCGTGCCGTGAACAAACCGGCCCGGGAGTTGGCGTGCCGTGAACAAACCGGCCCGGGAGGATAAGGCTGCAGCGAAGCTGCTGCAAACCATTCATGCCACAATAATAAACTCGGAGAAAGTCAACCTAAGCACAAACCGGCTTTATAATTAATTGAAGCTTGCTCTTCATGAACAGCGTCGCGTGCCGCTCTGCATGATTTCCCGCACCTGCGGTGCTCCGTGATTTGGCGGCTGCGCCGCCATTACATCTCATCGGTCAGCTCGTTCAAACCCGCTGTCAGCTTTCTCCCAAGGCCCCCTCGTTTCCTTGCCTTTTCCCCTGATTTTTGGTATAATAATAGTAGGGACAAGTCCTCATACAGGCTTATTTAAGCAAAACCAACACGTAAAACCGAAAGCAAACTCCCGGCCTTTCAAGGCTTTATTACGCATACTCAAATGGAAGCAAACACAAAAGAAAGCTATTTTATCATTTATTCCTGGATGGCTGAACTCGGTCTGCGTCCGGCTGCGCTTCTGATCTATGCCCTGATCTACAGCTTCACAGAGCATGGGCAGACCTGGCATGGAAGCTGTCAAACGCTGTCCAAACGCGTCGGCATAACCCGTGCCAACGTCATGAATGCGCTTTCAACGCTGACGGAACGCGGTCTCATCAAGCGGATCGGAGAGAAGCGCGTCGGCAGCGGGCGTTCGATAGTGGAGTATACGGCGCAGGATCCCGACGATAAATGTATCGAATCAATACATTCAATGCATCAAAACAATACATTCAATGTATCGAAACAATACAATGAATGTATCGAATCGATACATAATAATAAAGAAGATAATAAAGAACATAAAAAAGAGATAGCTTTACGCGCCGCGAAGGGCGGAGAACGCTCCTCGGGGAACGCCTTCGGCGGGAATTCCTCTTACCGAAGGGATCAAACGAAGCGGCAGTATAACCGCGCTCTCGATTATAAGCAGCGCGAGTACACCCGCGAGGACCTCGAAAGGATGGGAATAAGCCTCGGCGAGGAGCTGTATGAGGACGGGGCTTGAAATGCGCGTCAGTGCAAATCACGGCGAAGCCAAATCATGCGCGAAGCGCAATTCATCAAGCCTTCCCCTTGAGGGGAAGGTGGCAGCCGCAGGCTGACGGATGAGGTGTCGGTTCCCTCGATTTGTCTGTATCAACACCTCATCGGTCTTCGTGCGGAACATCATAAAAAAGAGCTGCCGGAGGCGCGATATCGCCCGCAGCAGCCCTTTTCGTATAAGGAGGATCAAATCAGATCGGTTTTCACCGGGTTTAAGTTTATCTGTCCGCCGCTTCAAGCATGATGCTTTCGGCGATCGTTCATCAGCCTGCCCCGTTCAGCATTCCGCTGCCGGTCCAGCTGCCGTCCGCCGCGACGTCGATATCCACCATGGTCCAGCCGGACAGCCAGCCGTACAGATCCATGGAGTATTTGGTATTGACGACGAATTCCGGTACGTAATCGAAGAGGCTCACCAGCGCAAGCGGATCCTCGGCGCGGAAGGCGATAACGATAGTATAAGATCCATCGGAATACGGCCATTCTTCCTTTACGCATTTGATGCCTCTGACCTCATAGCAGCGGAACGGGGAAAGATGGTTGAAATCGTTGGTGTAAAGCTCCACGAGCTTCTGCATATAGCAGTTCGCGACCGCATCCCGGTATTCATCCGTACCGATTGCCGCGGTGCAGCCGGAGGCGCGGACGTCGCTTTCCGTAACGGTGAGCTGCATATTCATCAGCTCCACCATTTTCTCGCCGCATTTGGCCTCATCGTACAGCCACTCCAAATAGGCTGCTCCTGCCTCGTCATCCGTCGTTTCGGGAAGGGAGGCCCAGATCTCGAAGTTTCCGCGTTCGCCCTTTTCCATAAATACCGTGCACTCCTGGCCGGGGATGTTGAGCGAGGGGAAATGGACAGTGATATTGTTTGTGCTCAGCCCGAGAACGGTCGCTGCCGCCTTGTCGTACTGCTGATTATGTACCACCTCGATGCGGCTGACGAGCTTCCACGCCTCCTCGATGAACCATTCCTCGGT
The DNA here is from genome assembly GCA_016288175.1 of Bacillota bacterium. GTDB lineage: Bacteria > Bacillota > Clostridia > Christensenellales > CAG-138 > PeH17. The sequence continues at coordinate 8,331 of JAEEYN010000082.1, forward strand.
CGGTTCGGCCGTCTGTGTGTTCCCGTCGTCCGCGTCAAGCATGATGCTTCCGGCGATCGCGGTCAGCTGGCTGCGGGTCAGTTCGTCCCGGATAAAGGCGAGCTCGATCTTCGTATGGCTCGCGGTATCGAAGGCGATGACCGCGTCGCAGGTGAAGGTCGCAGTACCTGCCATGGTCTGCCCTTCGATCATGTAAGGCGCTTCCGCGAGGGTCAGCGCGGGATGGACCGTGCCGTGCGCCGCGACGGGCTCGTACATATCCTCGATCATGATGTGCCAGCGTCCCATGCGGAACTCTGCGTAGATCCAGTCGAGGTTATCCTCCGGTGCTTCCGTGTCGTACGGATAAGCGGTGAATGCGCCGACCAGTTCGCCGTTCGCGTTATAGATGTAGGCGCCATCCGTATTGCCGACAAGGAGCGGGAGCGCGGTCGCGTCGCCGCTGTCGGTGCGGATACCGTAACCCGCCGGCAGCTCGAAATCGGCAAAGATCCTCTGGTCGACGTAGTTGAAGGTCACGGTATGATCGCCACCGAGCATGATGGGTTCGGCCTGCGGCGGAAGGGGGTCTGGCGTCGGGTCATCATAGCCGTTTCCCGGGATCCTTAGATACATACCGAAGTGACCGTCGGAGCTTTTAAAAACGGTAATCTCCGTGTAAAGCTGCATGTAGCAGCGGCATTCCGGCTTCTCGCTGCCCGTATAGAGCCACTCCATTATCGCGTTCGCGAAGCCAAGCTCGAAGCTTCTCGGATCCTGCGGCAGCACCGCGATGCAGCAGTCGTATTTGTAGCACTGTACGCCGTCTTCATAGATCTCGTTCAGGCTCAGGCCGCCGGGCTGCGCGTCGCGGCAGTACAGCAGATTGCCCGTATTGAGACTTGTAAGCTTCTTCGCAACTTCGTTAAGCATATAGCGTGCGACGGTTTTATTATCCGATTCATCACCCTTGAGCTGATAACCTGCTGCCTGCAAGTTTTCAGGCGTTATACTGAAGATGTATCTCGGATCCATCTGCGAAACGTGATGACCGGCGAATATTGAATCGAAGCTGCGTCTGTCGGCCGCGATCTGCTCGTAATCCTCTCTTCCGGTGACGCCGAATCTGAATTTATCCGTCTTCCAGCCGGTTTCGCCGTCAAGGTCGCGGACGAAGCGGACCCTGACGTACGGTTCATCCGCATTAGCGTCGCCGAAGACAACGTCCGTGTAGTCCCCGACGTTTTTGCCGTTCTGATCCGCCCAGTTTCTTTCGATTCTCCGGATCGAATCCCTGTTGAGATCCATGGGATCCAGATCATACAGCTTCACGATCTCCTCGGCGATCTTCCAAGCTTCGTCATAGAACCATTCGTCGGTCGGTTCTGTATCGTCCGGCGTCTGTGTCGGCGTTTCCACCGGCTCCGGCGTTGTCTTTACCGCGTCCTCATCGGCGGTGATCAGCTTGTTCTCCGCGGCGGCGGAGCCGAGGAAGGCACAGCTGGCGGCAAGCGCGGCGACGGCAAGCACTATGACCGCGATCAGCACCGTCGTGCGGCGGCGGGAGGCGACGTTCTTCACGCGCTGCTTGAGGGCGCGCTTGTTGTTCGCCATCGTCGTTGCGGTGCAGGCGATGCTTGCGCGGACGCTGGGCTTCGTCGAAAGCTCGATCAGGGTCATGCCGTAGTTTTCGCGCCTGCTCTCGCCGAGGGTCTTCACTGCGCCTGCGTCGGCGAAGAGCTCGCTGTCCTGGCGGGAGGCAAACGCCGCGTACCAGACGAGGGGATTATACCAATGCAGTATCAGTGCCGCGCTGCGGAGGAGGTTGATAAAGCCGTCGCCGTGGCGGCGGTGGGAAAGCTCATGCGCAAGCACGCAGTTGAGTTCGTCCGCGTCGTCCGCGGTCTCCTGCGAAACGTAGACCGTGTTGAAGAGCAGGCAGGAGGATTCGAGGCCCGCGACCGCGTAGACTTTGCAGGGGGCGTCGGCGCTGATCAGTTTGCGCCGGTCGCGCAGCTTCAGATAGAAGCGGAGGTTGACGTAGATCAGGTAAACGGCTATCAGCGCCATTCCGGTGTACCAGACGACGTTCAGCACGTCGCGCGCCTTGATGGTCTTCTGATAGGTCTCGACGCGCTCCGGCGTCACGTTCTTTATCACGGTCACCTGTTCGGCGGTGTTTGCCGGTTTGGTTTCCGCGGTCTCCCCCGCGTTGTTTCCGTTATTCGTTCCGGGATTGGTCTCGGTAACGGTTCCGGTATTGGCAGGCGCGGCGGGCTTCGGCGAGGTATAGCGCGGGCGTGCGATCGCTTCGTTTTCGCCGCTGCGTTCCACGGAAGCGAAATCCTTCACGGCCTCCATGTTTTCCGCGACCTCCGTCTGCATGACGGCGGCTTTTACGCTGACCGGGCTTTCAAACAGCGTGCCCGGGATGAGCAGACGGACCGCGACCAGCGCCCACAGCGCGTAGCGGAGGCCTGCGCTCATTTTTTTGCCGAAGATCGCGCGGATGGCGATCACGGCGAGGATCATCACGCAGGATGATACGACCCATACAAGGTCAGTCATTGTTTTTCGCCTCCTTCAGGATGCGGTAAAGCTCCTCGATCTCCTCATCGGTGAAATTCGATTCCTTTGCCATAGTGCTGATCAGCAGGCCGAAGCCGCCGGTCCTGATCTTTTCAAGGGTGCTCTTCGCCTCCTGGCGGACGGCGGATTCGCGCTCCAGCACCGGGTAGAAGAGCTTGCTCCTGCCGCCCGTCTCGATCCGCACCGCGCCTTTTTCCGCAAGGCGGTTGAGCATGATGTTGACCGTCGCCTTGGTCCAGCCCGTATCGCGCTTCAGGGCGTCGACCATATTGCCGATCGTGAGGGGATTTTCGTCCCACAGAAGGTTCATCAGTTTCCATTCGCCGTCCGAGAGTGATATCTTATCCATTCCGAACACCTTCCTTTCGATTAGGATAACACGTGTTATCTGTTGTTTACAGTATAGAACTTTGGATAACAAATGTCAACCATTGAAAATAATATATTTTGAGGGCGAGACGGGCATGGGCATGGCCGCAGCCAACCCGGGAGTTGGCGTGCCGGGACAAAGCAGACCCGGGAGGCGACGACCTCGCTCGCGAGCCTTCGGCGAAGCGAGCGTGGTCGCATCTCCCCCGAGTGGGTTGTTTTCCGGCTCGCCAACTCCCGGGTCTGTTGTTTTCCGGCTCGCCATCTCCCATGAATGCGCATATCACGCGCGTCAGCGTCATTCTCGCCTCCGCGAATTCGCGCTTTTCCCTCTTTTTTCTTGCCCGCGGTTCGACCTTCATTGCCCGCGGATTGTGCTATGCTTTTCCCGTCGGGCGGAGCGGGGCGTTTTCTCCCGCCCTCCGCCGCCGCGGCAAAGGAGGCTGTTTCCTTGTTTTTATCGGTAAAAACAAATGTATATTGAGCTTTTTCTGCTCGATAACCTCCTGATGGACCTTCTGATCCTGCGGCTTGCGGCGGCAATGCTCTCCGTCGGCGCCCGGCGTCTGCGCCTCGGACTTTTCGCTCTTTTCGGGGCTGCTGCCGCCGCCCTCGCTGCGGGAGGCGCG